>JALVPS010000442.1 GCA_027031685.1 Gammaproteobacteria bacterium
CGTGGACGGCCAGTGGAAGGTGGACGGACGCAAGACGGTGGACTCGCTGCTGGCCAACTCGCCCGACCTGCTGCTGCGCCAGCTGGACCAGAACCTGCAACAGATCGGTTCCGCCGTGCAGCGCGGCCTGGACGAGGGCCTGACCGAGTTCCTGCAGGCCCTCAACCAGCAACTGCCGCAGGTGAAGAAGGAGCTGGAGCAGCTGTCCGACCCGGACCGCACGCGCCGCCTGGGCGAACAGCTCGGCAAGGTCTTCTCCGACAGCCTCCGCCAGGCCCTGGAGCAGTTCAACCAGGGCCTGGAGGAACTGTCGAGGGAACTGGAAAAGGCCACACCACCGGCGCAGGCCCCGGCACCCGCTCCCGGTCCTTCCGGCACGCCCGCCACGCCGGCACCCCAGCGCGCCATCTGAGGCGTGGCGCGTCCGTCCCGCCGGGCCGGCGGCGCGGGCGGGCCAACCCGGTGTTTTTTCGGCGGAAATGGGATAAAGTGCGCAGCTCCCGCCCACCTTCGCAGGCCCCGTGCATGACGAAACCACACGCCTTCGAGAAGGAAGCACTGCTCAAGTGTGGCCACGGCGAGCTGTTCGGCCCCGGCAACGCCCAACTGCCCCTGCCACCCATGCTGATGGTGGACCGCATCACCCACATCAGCGAGGAAGGGGGCGAGTACGGCAAGGGGGAGATCATCGCCGAGCTGGACATCCACCCCGACCTGTGGTTCTTCGCCTGCCACTTCGAGAGCGACCCGGTCATGCCGGGCTGCCTGGGCCTGGACGCCATGTGGCAGCTGGTGGGCTTCTTCCTGGGCTGGATGGGCAACCCGGGCCGCGGCCGCGCGCTGGGCTCGGGCGAGGTCAAGTTCTTCGGCCAGGTCCTGCCCACCGCCAGCAAGGTCACCTACCACCTGCACATCAAGCGCCTCATCCAGCGCAAGCTGGTGATGGGCATCGCCGACGGCTCGTTACAGGTGGACGGACGCGAGATCTACACCGCCAAGGACCTCAAGGTCGGCCTGTTCACCTCCACCGAGAATTTCTGAACACGCACGGAATCGGCTCATGCGACGAGTAGTCATCACGGGAATCGGGATCGTCTCCTGCCTGGGCAACGACGCGGACAGCGTCACCGAATCGCTGCGCCAGGGCCGCTCGGGCATCAGTTTCCAGCCGGACTACGCCGAGCTGGGCATGCGCAGCCAGGTGGCCGGCGTGCCCGACATCGACCTGAAGGAACACATCGACCGCAAGGTGCTGCGCTTCATGGGGTCGGCGGCGGGCTATGCCTACGTGGCCATGCAGCAGGCCATCGCCGATGCCGGCCTGGAGCCCCACGAGGTGTCCAGCGAGCGCACCGGCATCATCGCCGGCTCCGGCGGCGCCTCCTCGTCCAGCCAGGTGGAAGCGGCCGACATCCTGCGCAGCAAGGGCATCCGCCGCGTCGGCCCGTACCGCGTCACGCAGACCATGTCCAGCACCGTGTCGGCCTGTCTGGCCACACCCTTCAGGATCCGCGGTGTCAACTACTCCATCTCCTCCGCCTGCTCCACCAGCGCGCACTGCATCGGCAACGCCACCGAGCTCATCCAGTGGGGCAAGCAGGACGTGGTCTTCGCCGGCGGCGGCGAGGAGGTCCACTGGACGCTCAGCTCCCTGTTCGATGCCATGGGCGCCCTGTCCTCCCGGTACAACGACACGCCCGAGCGGGCCTCGCGCCCTTACGACGCCGACCGCGACGGCTTCGTCATCGCCGGCGGCGGCGGCATGGTGGTGCTGGAGGCCCTGGACCACGCCCTGGCGCGCGGCGCCCGCATCTATGCCGAGGTGGTGGGTTACGGCGCCACCTCCGACGGCTACGACATGGTGGCCCCCTCCGGTGAGGGCGCGGTGCGCGCCATGCGCCAGGCCCTGGCCGGCGTGAACGGCCCCATCGACTACATCAACGCCCACGGCACCTCCACCCCGGCCGGCGACATCAAGGAGCTGGAGGCGGTGCGCGAGGCCTTCGGCGAGCGCATCCCGTCCATCTCCTCCACCAAGTCCCTGTCCGGCCACTCGCTGGGCGCGGCCGGCGTGCAGGAGGCCATCTACAGCCTGCTCATGCAGCAGCATGGCTTCATCGCCGCCTCGGCCAACATCGAACACCTGGACCCGGCCGCCGAGGGCATGCCCATCGCGTGCGAGCGTATCGACGGGGTGGAACTGGAGCGGGTCATGTCCAACAGCTTCGGCTTCGGCGGCACCAACGCCAGCCTGGTGCTGCAGCGTTACCATTCCTGACGGACGACGGGAAATCCGCGCTGGTTCTCATTTCCGCCGCGCCATCAAGGGCATAATCGGCCTCTGCCACAGTTCGGCCGCTGCCGCCTTCGGCGGCGGGCCATTATCTGCAAGAATAATGGGGTCATCGAGCCACGGAACCCGCCGCCGCCCATGTCGCTCTCGCGCCGCCACTTCCTTGCCCTGCTGCCCGCCCTGCTCTGCCCCCTGCCGGATGCCCGGGCCCGGCCTGCCGGCGGCCTGCCGGGGAACCTGTTCCGCGACCGCGCCGCCCTCCAGGCGCTGGCCGGGCGCCTGCGGCGCACGCCCGGGCACTGGCGACGGCGCGCACCGGCCCTGGCCACCCTGCTGCAGGGAGGGAGCACACCGGCCGAGCCGCGCCGCCAGCTGCAGGGGGCCATCGCCGACGACTGGCGCCACGAACGGCTGGTGGTGGTCGACGGCTGGGTGCTGAGCGAGACCGAGGCCTGTCTGGTGCAACTGGCCGCCGGGGGCTGAGGCATGCTGCTGGATTTCGACGACTGGCCGCGCGACAGGCCCATCGAGGCCGACCTGTGCATTGTGGGCGCCGGCGCGGCGGGCATCACCCTGGCGCGCGAATTCATCGGCAGCCCACTGCACGTGTGCGTGCTGGAGAGCGGCGGCGAGACCTTCGAGCCGGACACCGAGGCCCTGTACGACATGGTCAACACCGGCCTGCCGCGCGCCCCGCAGAGCGTCTCCCGCATCCGCCAGCTGGGCGGCTCCACCAACCTGTGGGCAGGGCGCTGCGCCCCCCTCGACCCGCTCGACTTCCAGCGGCGCGACTGGGTGCCGCGCAGCGGCTGGCCCTTC
>JALVPS010000443.1 GCA_027031685.1 Gammaproteobacteria bacterium
GTCATGAGGGAGACGCTGAACAGGCGGCCGGGGACGTAGATCATGTGCGTGAGGCGGCCGTCGAGGGGCATGTGGAAGCGGTGGTAGTCCCGCGGCGAGAGGTAGACGGTGGCGAAGGCGCCGTCGCGGAAGGGGGCGGCCAGCGCGGCGTCGCCGCCCAGCAGGGCCTGCAGGGAGTAGTCGATGCCCTTGGCCTGCAGCAGGCGGTCGGCGCGGGCGGTGCCGAATTCGCTCAGCACGCCGTCGGCGGGGGAGACGAGCAGCCGCGGGTCGTCGGGCAGGGGGCGCGCGCCGGGCTTGAGGGCGCGGGTGAACAAGGCGTTCAGGGAGGGGTAGGCGGTGGGATCGCTGTGCTCGGCCTCCGACAGGTCCAGCCCGAACTGGCGCGCGAACCAGCGGTTGAGGGGGTTCTTGATCCACGGCGTGGTGACGCGGCTCAGGCGGTAGGTGAGGCGCGAGATGGCGTGCCCCGGCATGAGGTACTGGGCGCGTGCCAGCAGGTATTCCAGCCAGCCCGGCATGTCAGCGTCCGCCGCGAAATCGCACCAGCCGCCGCAGGTCGGCGGCCATCACCTCCGGGTCGTGCGGGGGTTGCAGCACGGCGGCCAGCCGGCCCTGCGGGTCGATGACCAGGATGGCCGCGCTGTGGTCGATGAGGTAGTTGTCGGGGTGGTTGGGGTCGGGCACCTTGCTGTAGATGATGCCCAGCGGCCGGGTCAGGCGCTGCAGGGTGGCCTCGTCGCCGGTGGCGCCGATCAGGTCGGCGTGGAAGAAGCGCACGTATTCGCCCAGCTTGTCGGGCGTGTCGCGGGCCGGGTCCACGGACACGAACACGCCCTGCACCGGCAGGTCGGCGGCATTGCGGCGCAGCGTGTCCAGGGTGAGGGCGATGTCCTGCAGCGAGGTGGGGCAGATATCCGGGCAGCTGGTGTAGCCGAAGAACAGAAAGCTCCAGTGCCCCTTCAGATCGGCGTTGGTGAAGGGCTGGCCGCCGGCGCGCACCAGCCGGAAGGCGGGCAGCGGCTTTTCCTGGCCCAGCAGCGCCGTGCCGCCCTGCAGCCGGGCCGCGGGGGCAGGGGCGGGCGCCTGCTCGCGGCTGGCCAGGAACAGGCTGGCCACAAAGCCGGCTGCCAGCGCGGCCAGGCCGATCAGGGCGTAGAGGAGGATCTTGCGCATGGCGCTCCATTGCGTGGCGGGTGGGCGATGGGCGATTATCGGCCAGCCGTCACGGGGAAACCAGATGCCGCAAGCGATCGACAGCGAAGACCTGCACGAGGCGGTGGCCGAGCTGGCCACCATCCGCGATTTCATCCGCTGGGGCGCCAGCCGCTTCAACGCCGCCGGGCTGCACTTCGGCCACGGCACCGACAACGCCCTGGACGAGGCGGCCTGGCTGGTGCTGCACGCCCTCGACCTGCCCCTGGACCTGCCGCCCCACTGGCAGGAGGCCCGCCTCACCCCCGGCGAGCGGCGCCGCGTGGTGGACTTGCTGCTGGCGCGCATCGAGACGCGCAAGCCGGCCGCCTACCTCACCGGCGAGGCCTGGTTCTGCGGCCTGCCGTTCACCGTCAACGAGTCCGTGCTGGTGCCGCGCTCGCCCATCGCCGAGCTCATCGAACAGGGCTTCCAGCCCTGGCTGGTGGCCGACCCGGTGACGCGCGTGCTGGACCTGTGCACCGGCTCCGGCTGCATCGGCATCGCCTGCGCCTTCGCCTTCCCCGAGGCCGAGGTGGACCTCAGCGACTTCTCCGCCGAGGCCCTGGACGTGGCGCGTCAGAACATCGCCCGCCACGGCCTGGGTGAGCGCGTGCGGCCGCACCGCGCCGACGTGTTCGACGGCCTGCCGCCGGCCCGCTACGACCTCATTGTCGCCAATCCCCCGTATGTCGATGCCGCCGACATGGCCGAGCTGCCGGCTGAGTATCGTCACGAGCCGCGCCTGGGCCTGGCGGCCGGCGCCGACGGCCTGGACATCGTGCGCCGCATCCTGGCCGAGGCGGCGGACTGGCTGTCGCCGCAGGGCTTGCTGGTGGTGGAGGTGGGCAACAGCGCCCCCGCCCTGCAGGCCGCCTACCCCGACCTGCCCTTCATCTGGCCCGAATTCGAGCGCGGCGGGCACGGCGTGTTCCTGCTGGAGGCCGGCGCCCTGCCTGCCGGCCGCGCCGCTCGGTCCTGACGGGCCCCCCTCACTCCGCCGACCACACCAGCGCGCCGCTCGGCGCCAGGTCGTAGCCGCCCAGCGTCTGCGCCAGCGCCCGGGCGGGGGCGCCGCGCAGGCGGCCGAGCAGGTCCTGGAAGAGCTGGCGGAAATAGACGCGGCGCGGCAGCACCAGGTCGAAGGCCTCCCAGCCCAGGGGGGTGAAGTGCAGGCCGAACTCGGTGGCGATGGCCTGGCAGCCGGGGGCCAGGTCCGCCTCGCCCATGGCGATGGCGGCGGCCGCCTCGCGCTCGGACAGGGCGCTGGGGCCGTCGGGCAGGGCGGCCAGCGCCGGGTCCAGCCGCTGCAGGGCGTCCTGCAGGAAACGCTGCGCGCCGGCCCCGGGCTGGCGCAGCCGCCAGCGCAGGCCCTCGGCGCGGGCCCGCGCCAGCACGGCGGGCAAAGGGGCATCGGCCAGGCCCAGACGCGGCGCCAGCAGCAGCCCCTGCCGGCGGCGCCAGGCGCGCACCAGGATCCAGCCTCGGTGCTGGGGGTACTGGCTGAGCAGGGCGGGGTGGCGCAGGTGGCTCTCGCTGTCCGGCCCCCAGTGCAGGGCGCAGGCGTCGGCGCGGTGCGCCTGCAGCAGCTCCAGGCCCAGGCGGGTGCCGGTGGGGCTGTAGCTGACCAGGGCGCGGGCGCGTGTGTGCTGGGCGTGGCCGAGGATGAGGCGGTACAGCAGCGGGTCGTCGCTGCCGGTGACCACCAGCCGGTCGCTCAGCACGCCGCCGTGGCTGGACTCCAGCACCCAGCGGTCGATGAGTTCGCGCGGAAACAGCCACTTGCCGGTGACCTTGGTGCCGGGGATCTTGCCCTCCTTGAGCAGGGCGTAGACCTTCTTCTCGTTGAGCTGCAGGTAGGCGGCCACCTGCCGCACGCTCATGAAGGGCGAG
>JALVPS010000444.1 GCA_027031685.1 Gammaproteobacteria bacterium
CCAGGGCATGCCGGCGCCGGTCATCCAGTGCGCCCTGGCCATGCGCTTCGCCAGCCAGGGCAAGGGCGACTATGGCGCGCGCCTGCTGGCCATGATGCGCAACGCCTTCGGCGGCCACGCCGTGGCCCCCGCCGGGGAGGACGGCCATGACTGAGGCCGGCGACTGCACCTTCGTCATCTTCGGCGCCACCGGCAACCTGGCGCGCAACAAACTGCTGCCGGCCCTGTACCACCTGGACGCCGCCGACCGCCTGCCACCCGGCGCGCGCATCGTGGGCATCGGCCGGCGCGACTGGGACACGGCCCACTGGCGCGGCGAGATCGAGCGCCACCTGAGCGGCCGGGTGCGCAACGGCCTGGACCCGGCGGTGCTGGAGCGCCTGCTGGCGCGCTGCCAGTATTTCCGGCTCGACATCACGCAGGCGGCACGCTACGCCGAGCTGGCCCGCTGGCTAACGGAGACGGCCGTCCTGCCACCCAACATGGTCTTCTACCTGTCCATCAGCCCCGCCTACTACGCCACCGTGGCGGGCGCCCTGGCGGCGGCCGGTCTCAACCGCAGCGAGGCCGGCTGGCGGCGGCTGGTGGTGGAGAAGCCCTTCGGCTACGACCTAGAGGACGCGCAGCGGCTGGACGAGGCCCTGCACCGCGATTTCGACGAGGCGCAGATCTACCGCATCGACCACTATCTCGGCAAGGAGATGGTGCAGAACATCTTCGTGTTCCGCTTCGCCAACCTGCTGCTGGAGCCGCTCTGGCACCGCAACTACATCGACCACGTGCAGATCACCCACGCCGAGCGGCGCGGCGTGGAGGAGCGGGCCGGCTACTTCGACACCGCCGGCGCCCTGCGCGACATGATCCAGAGCCACCTGCTGCAGATGCTCACCCTGGTGGCCATGGAGCCGCCCCCAACCCTGGACGCCGAGTCCATCCGCGACGAGAAGGTGAAGGTGCTCAAGTCGGTGCGGCCCATCCCCTCCAGCGCGGTGCACGCGCACGCCTTTCGCGCCCAGTACGGACCGGGTAAAGTGGACGGCGCGGCGGTGCCGGGCTATCTGGGCGAGCCGGGGGTGCCGCCCGAGAGCACCACGGAGACCTATGCCGCCCTCAAGCTGTACATCGACAACTGGCGCTGGCGCGGCGTGCCCTTCTACCTGCGCACCGGCAAACGCCTGGCGGAGGGCATCTCGCTCATCGCCATCCGCTTCAAGCACCCGCCACAGCAGCTGTTCCGCACCACCCAGATCGAGCGCCTGGAGCCCAACTGGCTGCTGCTGGGCATCCAGCCGGAGCAGTGCATCCGCGCCGAGGTGCAGGTGCGCGAGAGCGGGCTGGACATGCGCACGCGGGTGAGCCAGCTGGACGCCAGCACCTGCGCCATGGATCCGCAGCACATCGACGCCTACGAATCGCTGCTGCTGGACATCGTGGAGGGCGACCGCTCGCTGTTTCTGCGCAGCGACGAGGTGACCTGGGCGTGGCGCATCGTGGACCCCGTCCTCAAGCGCTGGTCGGTGGAGCGGGACTACATCCACACCTACCCCGCCGGCAGCTGGGGGCCGCCGGAGGCGGACCGGCTGTTCGACCGGGAGGATCAGCGCTGGCGCAATTCCCTGGCGTTGGTGGGGTGAGCGGCCGGGGCCCTACCAGGGGAAGAAGCTGTTCATCATGGACATGGGCTTGGCGACGTTGCGGCTCATGAGCGTCATGTCGCGCCGCAGCAGGTCCATGTTGGCGGTCATGGCGGCGATGGCCTGATTCATGGCCGTCATCTGCACCACGATGTTGTCCATGGCCGCCAGGTGGTTCATCTTCACCGACATGTGCCCCGTGTCCTGCGACATGGCGGCGATCTTGTCGGTCATGGCCTCGATGTTGCCCGCCATGTTGGTGACATTCTCCGTCATGGCGCGGATGTTCTCCGTGAGGGCCTCCATGTCGTCGGTGAGGCGCGTCATGTGCACCCCCATGTTGGGGTCCAGGTTGGTGGCAATGACGCGCATGTCGTTGGTGAGGCTGTAGATGAGGAAGAAGCCGTAGCCGGCCAGCAGGATGAAGGCGAACATGGCCGGGTAGACCACCATCTCCCAGCGCCGCGCGCTGCGCTCGAAGGTATCCAGAAAGCGCTGGACGTTCTCCGCCGTGATGGCGCCACTGTTTGCCTTCGTGTCGGGCCGGCCGTCAGCGGTCTTGCCGGCCCCCGGCTTGCCCCCGCCCGACGCGCTGGGCTTGCCTGACCCGCCCGGTACCTTTTCTGCCATGGATTGCCTCCGCCTCTCGCCTCAGTCAGCCCACTCCCGTTTCACTAGCCTATCACTGGCAAGGAACCCACACCGTGAGATAGGTCAATCCGGGGTGGCGCTGCGGCGCGAGTCGACCGCAGCGGGCGCATCCATGCACATCAGGGAGAAGGGTTGGACGAGTGTTTGAATCTAGCCTTGCGCGCCGCCGAGCGCAACTGCCGCCAGCCCAGCGACACCAGCAGTGTCACGTCCGGCGCGCTGCCCACCAGGATGTCCTCCGCCACCGCGCCCTGCAGGCACCAGCCCCCACCCAGGATCAGCTCTCCACCCAAGGTGAGCACGGCGCTCTCGCCCAGCATATCGAGCGCCGAATCGCGGTACAGGGCGCTGCGGGCGTCCAGCTGGGCGCGCAGCAGCAGGCGCGGGCGCCACTGCCAGTCCAGCGCGGCGCCGCCGAAGCCCACCGTGTGCCGCTGCAGCGCGTCCAGCACGCCGCGGTCACCCTGGACGCCCCAGCCCAGCCAGGCCGACCAGCGCCAGCGGTCGCGCAGGGCCCGCTCGGCCACCATCCAGTTGGCATAACCCCAGCCCGAGCCCTCCAGCAGGCGCCCACCGCTGCCGGTGGGCAGCTGGATGCGGCTGTGCAGGGCCACCTGCCCGGCCGAGGTGCGCCGCCAGCGTTTGACCACCAGCAGTGACAGGTCGCCCACGCCCCCGCCATCGGTGTCGATGTCCAGCAGCGTGCGGCCGTCACGCCGGTACAGGAAGCGCAAGCGGTTGCGCGGCTGACTGGGGCGCTGCCCCCGCGGCAGGCCGAG
>JALVPS010000445.1 GCA_027031685.1 Gammaproteobacteria bacterium
CTGCTGCTGCGCAAGCAGATTCGCGCCCTGCGCGACGGCGACAATGTCGTCATCGTGGCCCCGCCCAACCCCTTCCGCTGCCCGCCCGGCCCTTATGAGCGGGCGGCGCAGATCGCGCATTACCTGCAAGAGCACAAGCCCCGTTCCAAGGTCATCATCCTCGACCCCAAGGACAAGTTCTCCAAGCAAGGGCTGTTCCAGGCCGGCTGGAAGCGGTTCTACGGGGATCGCATCCAGTGGATCGGCGGTTTTGCCGGCGGCAAGGTGGAGAGCGTCGATCCCAAGACCATGACCGTGCAGGCCGACGTGGAGCGGTTCAAGGCGGGCGTGATCAACGTCATCCCGCCGCAGAAGGCCGGCGCCATCGCCCAGGCCGCGGACCTGGCCGACAGCAGCGGCTGGTGTCCGGTGGACCAACGCACCTTCGAGTCGCGCCGTCATCCGGACGTCCACGTGATCGGCGACGCCTGCATCGCCGGCAAGATGCCCAAGTCCGGCTACGCCGCCAACTCGCAGGGCAAGGTATGCGCCGCGGCCGTGGTGGCCGCCCTGCACGGCGAACCGCCGCCGGAGCCGTCCTACATCAATACCTGCTACAGCCTCATCGCCCCCGACTACGGCATCTCGGTGGCGGCCGTGTACCGGCTGCAGGAGGGCACCATCCGTCCGATCAAGGGGGCCGGCGGCCTGTCGCCCGGCGAGGCGCCGGACCACGTGCGTCGCATGGAGGCCATGCACGCCCGCAGCTGGTTCCGCAACATCACCGCCGACATGTTCACCTGAACAGGCACGTCCCGCCACGCGCCCTCGTCACCTTGCCCGGCCCCGTGGCCGGGCCTTTTGTCGGCGCGTCCCGCACCGGCCGGCTTCAGCCGAGGCCCGGGGCGATTACCACGGAGAAAATGCCCTGCAGATGGCGAGGCACACCCCTGCGCCACGGACAATGGCCGTTCTGCGGGTGAATTCCCTCGCAGGCGCGATCAGTGATCTCGGCGCAGGGACTGCTCGGCCAGCTCGTGCAGGGCGCGGGTGTAGGGGGAGGCAGGGAGGGCCTCGAGGGCCTGGCGGGCGAGGCCGGCCTCTCGGGCGGCCACCTTGCGCACGTAGTCGCTGGCGCCGGTGTCGCGGATGGCGGCCACCACGGCGTCGATGTGCTCGCGGCCGCCGTGCTCAATGGCCTGGCGGATGAGCGCTACCTGGTCCGGCGTGCCATGCTGCATGGCGTGGATGAGCGGCAGGGTGGGCTTGCCCTCCTCCAGGTCGTCGCCCAGCTGCTTGCCGAGCCGCTCCTCGCTGGCCTCGTAGTCGAGCACGTCGTCGATGAGCTGGAAGGCGGTGCCCAGGTGCATGCCGTAGGCGGCCAGGGCGGCCTCCTCGGCGGCGTCGCGCCCGCCCAGCACGGCGCCCAGCCGGGCGGCGGCCTCGAACAGCTTGGCGGTCTTGGACTGGATGACCTCCAGGTAGCGCGCCTCGGTGGTGTCCGGGTCGTGGATGTTCAGCAGCTGCATCACCTCGCCCTCGGCGATGGTGTTGGTGGTGTGGGACAGGATGTCCATGACCCGCATGCTGCCCACCTCGACCATCATCTCGAAGGAGCGCGAGTAGAGGAAGTCGCCCACCAGCACGCTGGCCTCGTTGCCCCAGATGGCGTTGGCCGTCTCGCGCCCGCGCCGCAGCTGGGACTCGTCCACCACGTCGTCGTGCAGCAGGGTGGCGGTGTGGATGAACTCAATGATGGCGGCCACCTTGTGCGCCTGCGGGCCCAGGGCCTGGCAGGCCCCCGCCGCCAGCAGCACCAGCATGGGGCGCAGCCGCTTGCCGCCGCTGTTGACGATATACTGGCCCATCTGGTTGATGAGCACGACGTCGGACCGGAGGCTGTCGATGATCAGCCGGTTGACGGCCCGCATGTCGTCGGCGACCAGCTGCTGCGGGGGTGTGGAGAGCATGCGGCGGATGCTAGGTTCTCCTCCCGGCAGGGTCAAGCAGTTTCAATAACCTAGGAACGACGATTCCAGTGACTTCCCGACTGCTCCGCGCCAGCGCCGTGGTGAGCGCCATGACGCTGATCTCGCGTCTGCTCGGCTACCTGCGCGACATGGTGATCGCCGTGGGCTTCGGCGCCACGGGGGCCACCGACGCCTTCTTCGTGGCCTTCCGCATCCCCAACCTGCTGCGGCGCATGTTCGCCGAGGGGGCCTTCGCCCAGGCCTTCGTGCCGGTGTTCACCGAGTACAAGGAGCGCCGCCCCCAGGAAGCGCGCGACCTGGTGGACCACGTGACCGGCACGCTGGCCCTGGTGCTGGGGCTGATCACCGCCGCCGGCATCCTGGCCGCGCCCCTGCTCATCCTGCTGTTCGCGCCCGGCTTCCGCGACGACCCGGGCCAGCAGGCCCTGGCCACCCACATGCTGCGCCTCACCTTCCCCTACGTGCTGTTCATCTCCCTCACGGCGCTGGCCGGCGGCATCCTCAACAGCTACGGGCGCTTCGCCGTGCCGGCCTTCACCCCGGTATTCCTCAACCTGTCGCTCATCGGCGCCGCCCTGTGGCTGGCGCCGCGCCTGGCGCAGCCGGTGGTGGCACTGGCCTGGGGGGTGTTCGTGGCCGGCCTGCTGCAACTGGCCTTCCAGCTGCCCGCCCTGTGGCGCCTGGGGCTGCTGCCCCGGCCACGCCTGCGCCGCGGCCACGCCGGCGTGCGGCGCATCGCGCGGCTCATGGGGCCGGCCCTGTTCGGCTCCTCGGTGGCGCAGTTCAACATGCTGCTCAACACCCTGCTGGCCTCCTTCCTGGCCGCCGGCAGCATCAGCTGGCTGTACTATTCGGACCGCTTCGTGGAGCTGCCGCTGGCCCTGTTCGGCATCGCCATCAGCACCGTCATCCTGCCCAGGCTGTCCGCCGAGCACGCCAACGCCAGCCCGGCCGCCTTCAGCGCCACCCTGGACTGGGCGCTGCGCCTGGCCCTGCTCATCGCCCTGCCGGCCATGCTCGGGCTGATGCTGCTGGCCGGGCCCATCCTGGCCAGCCTGCTGCAGTACCAGGCATTCACGCCGCGCGACACACACATGGCGGCCATCTCCCTGGCGGTATACGCCCTGGGGCTGCCCGGCTTCGTGCTGGTGAAGATCCTGGCGCCCGGCTTCTACGCCCGCCAGGACACGGCCACGCCGGTGCGCATCGGCCTGGTCGCCCTGGCCACCAACATCGCCCTGTACGGGCTGCTGGTGCTGCCCTGGCTGTGGCTGCGCGGGCCGGCGCCGCACGCCGCGCTGGCCTTCTGCACCGCCTTTGCCTCGCTGGTGAACGCCGGACTGCTGTTCCGCCGCCTGCGCCGCGACGGGGTGTACCGGCCGCGGCCCGGCTGGGGCGCCCTGCTGGCCCGCCTGGGGCTGGCCCTGCTGGCCATGGGGCTGGCCCTGCGCTGGCTGCGCCCGGCCCTGCCGGTGTGGCAGGGCTGGGGCGTGGGAGAACGGCTGCTGATGCTGGCCGGGCTGATCGCGGCGACGCTGGTCGTGTACTTCGTCACACTTTGGCTGGTGGGGCTGCGCCTGCACCATTTGCTGCGTTCTGATTGACACAAGTCAACTTAAGAATATTAGTAACTCCTTATTCTGCTGCCATCCGCAACAGCAAGAAGGAGCTGAACCATGAAACGACGCACACCCCTGCAATGGCTGGCCATGCTGCTCGTCCTGGCGCTGGCCGGCGCCGCCCAGGCCGCTACCAAGCACGAGACCGCCGTGCAGATCAACCTGGCCGGCAAGCAGCGCATGCTGACCCAGAAGATGACCAAGGAGATGCTGTTCATCGCCCGCGGCATCGACGTACAGTCCAACCAGGCCGCCCTCAAGAAGACCGCCATGCTGTTCGAGACCACCCTGGACGGGCTGGTGGTCGGCAACCCCCAGCTAGGCCTGCCGCCGACCGAGGATCCCGCCATCGTGCAGCAGCTGGCCAAGGTCAAGAGCCTGTGGGCCGATTACAAAAAATACGTCGATGCCGCCTTGGCCGGTAATATGACGCATGCCATGCTGGAGGACATCGAGCGCCTCAACATGCCGCTGCTCAAGGAGATGAACAAGGCCGTGCAGATGTATGCCAAGGCCGGCGGCAGCAAGATCAGCCCGGCCCTGGCCAACACCATCAACCTGGCCGGCAAGCAGCGCATGCTGACGCAAAAGATGACCAAGGAGCTGCTGTTCATCGCCAACGGCGTGCACCCGGAGAAGAACAAGGCCGAGCTGCAGAAGACCGTGGCCCTGTTCGACCGCACCCTGAAGGGCCTGATGCACGGCGACAAGGAACTGGGCCTGCCCGGCACCAAGGATCCCAAGATCCTCGCCCAGCTGCAGGAAGTGCAGAAGCTGTGGCAGCAGTACAAGCCCATCCTGGACAAGGCCGACGTCTCCGACGCCGCACTGGAGCAGGCAGCAAAGCTCAATCTCCTGCTGCTGCACGAGATGAACAAGGCCGTGAAGATGTTCGAGGAGTCCGCCAGCTGAAGCGGGCAACCCGACCCAATCATCCAAATGAGAGGGAGGCTTCATGCCTCCCTTTTTGGTGGGCGCACCCCACGCCCGGCGCGAGGAGCCAAAGGACGGCATCGGTCATCACAGGGCCGGCGCGGGCACGCCAGGAACCCTGCCGGCCCCCGACCGGCGGCCATTGCATTTGGCGCCCTGCTCGGCTAGTGTGGACAAATCTCACTCACCTGCCAGCCTTCTGCCCGGAATCGGCGCGTAGCGTTCCGGTCCCTCCGACGACTCACCGCCCTTCTCGTGTTATTGGCCCGGCGTTTTCACCCACCCCCATCGACCCAACATCCCATCTGGAGCAAGCAATGACTCAGGCCAAATCAGGCGACACCGTCAAGGTTCACTACACCGGCACCCTCGCGGACGGTACCCAATTCGACTCCTCGCGCGGCGGCGAGCCGCTGGAATTCCAGCTCGGCGCCGGCCAGCTCATCCCCGGCTTCGAAAACGCCGTGGCCGGCATGAGCGTGGGCGACACCAAGACCGTCACCATCCCCTCGGAGGAGGCCTACGGCCCCCACCGCCCGGAGATGGTGCAACAGTTCCCGCGCAAGGACATCCCGGACAGCATCGAGCTGGCGCCCGGCATCACCCTCATGGCCCAGGACCCGGAGGGCAACACCGTGCGCCTGACGGTGGTGGAATTCGACGACCAGACGGTGACCATGGACGCCAACCACCCGCTGGCCGGCAAGGACCTCACCTTCGAACTGGAGCTGGTGGCCATCGGCTGACCACTCCCGCCTGCCGCCGGCGCCCTGCCGGCGGCGCACTCCCTTCCCCTCGGGCGCGTCCTCAGCCGCCCAGATGCTTATTGAAGAATTCCAGCGCGCGCCGGAAGGCGGCCGCCGCGGCCTGCGGGTCGTAACGAGCGCTGCGCGTGTTGCAGAAACCGTGGCCGGCGTCGAACACGGCCGCCTCGCCCTGCCCCCCGGCCTCGGCCAGGGCCTGCTCGAAGCGCTCCTGCTTGGCCGGCCAGGTGGACTCCTGGCGCGAGTAGATGCCGAGCACGGGGCAGCGCAGCTCGGCCAGCTGATCGGGGTCGGTGACCACGCGGCTGTAGAGGAACACCAGCGCCTTGACCAGGTCCGGCGCCACCAGGGCCGCCTGCTGGGCCTGATAGCCGCCCATGGACCAGCCCAGCACGCCGATGCGGTCCACCTCGCCGGCCAGGCGCTCCAGCGCCGCCAGCAACTTCTGGTCGGTCACCTCCTGGTCCAGGTTGCGCATCAGCTCCGAGGCCTGGTCGCGATCGTAGGGGCGCTCGCCGTCGAACAGGTCCACCAGCATCACCCGGTAGCCGGCATCGGCGAAGCGCCGCGCCCAGTCCATGGTGTAGTCGGTGATGCCCCAGAAGTCGTGCAGCAGCATCAGGCCCTTGCCCGAGGTCGGCGTGCCGAAGAGGTAGACGTCGAAATCCACGCCGTCGCGCGTGATGAGCTGTTCTTTATCGTGCATGCGGTGAACCGTCCGGCGGTAAAACAGTATGTCCGAGAGCGCGATTATAGGGACGGAACAGAAAACCGAAAGCACCCCGCGCACATCGGCGGACGGAGCCCGGCCACGGGGTGACCGGCGCGGCGCGGACGGGTAAGCTTGCGCCCCTTTTTCCCACCACGACACCGCATGGACATCATTGCCTTTTCCGACGTGCAAGCCAATCTGCCGGCCCTGGAGGCCCTGCTGGAGATCATCGACCGCGAGCGGCCCGACCTGGTGCTCATGAACGGCGACCTGGTCAACCGCGGGCCGCGCAGCCTGGACTGCCTGCGCCGCTGGCAGGCGGCCTGCCAGGGCCCCGGCCAGTGGGTCTCCCTGCGCGGCAACCACGAGGACTTCGTGCTGCACTGCCAGCGCCGGCCGTCCAGCACCCCGACCAAGGCGGCCCTGCGCCGCTTCACGGACTGGACCGCCGCCCAGCTGGGCGAGGCGGCGGCCGAGATGGCCGGCTGGGGCGACCACTGGTGCCTGACACCCGCCGCCGGCGGGCACTGGCTGTGGGCCACCCACGGCAGCCTGGCGGGCAACCGCTACGGCATCCTGGCCGACACCCCGGAGGCCGTACTGGCCGAGCGGGTGCCCGGCTCCGCGCGGGTGTTCCTCACCGCCCACACCCACCGCCCCCTGCTGCGCGAGTACGGCGACACGCTCATCTGCAACCTGGGCTCGGCTGGCTCGCCCTTCGACGGCGACCCGCGCGGCAGCTACGCCCGCCTGCGCTGGACCGGCGGCCGCTGGCAGGTGCGCCTGCACCGCTTCGACTACGACCGCGCCCAGGCGGCGCGCGACTTCAGCGACAGCGGCTTTCTGGACGGCGGCGGGCCGCTGGCGCGGCTCATCTTCACCGAGTGGCGCATCGCCGAAGGGCTGATGCAGCGCTGGAACCAGCAATGGCGCGAGGGGGTGCTGGCCGGCGAGGTGGACCTGGACACGGCGGTGACGCGCTTCCTGGACGGAGTCGGCGCCGCGGCGGCGGCCGGGTAGAATCCCGGCTCCGGCCCACCCCGCCGCCATCGCCATGACCGACGAGCGCACCAGCACCGACATCGACTGGGAAGAGGAATTCGCCGACGACCCCGACTTCCAGGCCATCCCGCCCGAGCGCCGGGCGCGCCTCATCGAGTTCCTGGAGCGGGCCATGGAGCTGGGCCTGGGCGCCGTGTACGGCGACGAGGACCCGGACGAGCCCGACGCCGACGTGGACTGCGCGTCCCTCACCGACCGCTGCCAGGCACGCTGCTGCACGCTGATCTTCGCCCTCACCAAGGAGGAGGTGGCGGCCGGCAAGGTGCGCTGGAACCCCAAGCGCCCCTACTTCATCGCCCGCGACGCCGACGGCTACTGCCCGCACCTGGAGCGCGGCACCTGGCGCTGCCAGGTGTGGGCCGACCGCCCCCTGCGCTGCCGCCGCTACGACTGCCGCCACGACGAATACATCTGGCCGGACGGCTTTCCGCGGGACGACTGAGGCTCAGTGGGCCTCGATGTGGCAGTGCCGCTCCAGGAACTGCTCGATGAAGTGGCGGGGCCGGGCGCTGCTGAAGCGGTCCACCACCTGCCCGTCGCAGAACAGGATGACGGTGGGGAAACCGCGCACCTGGTAGCGGCCGGCCAGCTTCATGTTCTCCCCCTCGTCCACCTCCACCTTGGCCAGCAGCACGCGGCCGCCGCAGTCCTGCACCACCGACTTCAGCACCGGGTCGATGACCAGGCAGGGTGAGCACCAGGCGGCCCAGAAGTCCACCAGCACCGGGCGCTCGTGGGAGGCCTGCAGCACCTTCTGCTCGAAGTCCTCCAGATGGACGGGAAAGACCGTGTCGTGCGCGGGTCGGGCAGCGGTCATGGCGCGCCTCACATGCCGAAGCGGAATTCTTCGCTCTGCGTGGCGCCGCTCTCGCGCACGGCGCGCAGGGCCAGGGCGTACTCGCGCAGGATGCGCAGCGCCCAGGTGATGCGGCTGCGCAGGTAGGCGTCGGCGTCCGGATCGTTGCTGGCCGGGTCGTCGTTGAGCACGTTCTCCACGTCGCGCACGACGACCTGCTCGGGGATGTAGCACAGGCGGTTGTTCTTGTAGCTGCTCATGCGCAGCTCGGCCACCGGGTAGGCGCCGCCCATGCCGGAGGAGACGGTGACGATGAGGGCCGGCTTGTGGGCCAGCTCGCCCTGGCTCCACATGAGGAAGAAGTTCTTCAGGCCGGCCGGCACCATGCCGTGCCACTCGGGGGAGATCACCACGAAGCCGTCGCTGGCGGCCAGCTCCCGCGAGACGGGCCCCAGCCGCGCCTGCCATTCCGCATCGCCCTCCCAGATGCCCTCGTCCCACAGCGGCAGGGGGTTGCCGGCCAGGCTGTACAGCCAGGTCTCGTCGCACAGGCCGCACTCCTGCAGGGTGCGTTCGATGAACCGGGCCACCTTGAGGCTCTGGGCCTGGCGGCGGTGGCTGCCGCTGATGATGGCGATGCGCATGGGACCCTCCGGGCGAGTTGCAATCCGCGCGCGAGTTTAGCAAAGTCCCGGCCCGTGCCCGCCACCATCACCCCGCCGCCCCGCGACCTCGCCACCCTGCGCCGCCTGCTGGTCGAGCGCCCCGGCGAGCCCTTTCTGCTCCACTCACCCCTGCCCGCCACTGAGGCCCGCCTGAGCTTCGAGGGCCCCTTCGCCGGCCGGGCCGTGCTGTGGGACGCCCGCGTGCGCGCCCTGGGCCCAGACGGCGGGCCGCAGTACATCGACATCGGCGCCCCCGACGGCGAGCGCGTGCCGGTGGAGATCGGCCTGGCCTGCGCGCGCATCGACCTGCCCACCCTGCGCAAGAGCGTGGTCATGCTGCGCAACTACCGCCGCCTGCGGCGGGGGCGCCTCACCTTCCGCGGGCCGCACAAGTGAGTGTGACCGGCGCCACATTTCGGACGCGGCGCCTCGGTTCATCCCCCCCTGCCAAACCGGTAGAATGAACCATGCACTGGCCCACACACTCAAATTCCATGCGCAAGGGCCGGCGCCCGCCACGACTCAGGAGCCCACATGATCGCCAAGTACCTGAAAAACCAGCACAAGAAGCCGCCCAAAAAGGCCACCGCGGCGCGTCGGCGCGGGCCATCGCCCAAGGCCGGGAGCGGCAAGCCGGCGGGCAAGGCCGGCCGCGCCAGGCCCCGCCCCCCCGCCAAGGC
>JALVPS010000446.1 GCA_027031685.1 Gammaproteobacteria bacterium
CCCGCAGAGCGTCTCCCGCATCCGCCAGCTGGGCGGCTCCACCAACCTGTGGGCAGGGCGCTGCGCCCCCCTCGACCCGCTCGACTTCCAGCGGCGCGACTGGGTGCCGCGCAGCGGCTGGCCCTTCGACCGCACCGCCCTGGACCCGTGGTACGCCCGCGCCGTGGACGTGCTGCACCTGGGTGCGCCCGTGTTCGACCGCCGCCTGTATGAACTGGCGGAGGAGACGCCGCCCCGCTTTGCCAGCGACAAGCTGGCCCTGCGCTACTGGCAATTCAGCCACAGCCTGGTGCAGCCCGACAACCCGGTGCGCTTCGGCACCGAATACCGCGCCGAGCTGGCGCACGCGCCGAACCTGCGTGTCTTCCTGCACGCCAACCTGACCGACATCGATACCGGCCCGCACGATACCCGCCACGTGCAAGGCCTCACCGTGCGCTCGCTGAAGGGCAACCGCACGCGGGTGCGGGCCCGCTACTACGTGCTGGCCTGCGGGGGCATCGAGAATGCCCGCCTGCTGCTGGCATCGCGCGCCACCAACCCGGCCGGGCTGGGCAACGACCACGACCAGGTGGGACGCTGCTTCATGGAGCACCCGCGCGGCACCTGCGCCGTGCTGCGCGGCGCCGGCATGGCGCGGCTGCAGGAACTGTGCCGACACCACTGGGTGGACCGCGGCGGCGAGCGCTACGTGTTCCTCACCGGCCTGCGGGCGCGCCCCGAGTGGCAGCGCGAACGGCAGCTGCTCAACTGCGACGTCTCGCTGGTGGCGCACGAGGTGCCCGAATCCGGCATGCGCGCCCTGGAGCGCCTGCTGCACCACCGTTCCAGCCACCCGGGCGATGACATCTGGCGCGTGGTGCGCGACCTGGACGAAGTGGCCCGCAACGCGATGCGGCGCTATGTGGACCACAAGCCGCCGCTTGTCGAAGCCCGCGAGCTCGCCTTCGAGTGCCACATCGAGCAGGCCCCCAACCCGGACAGTCGCATCACCCTGGCGGCGGAGCGCGACGCCCTGGGCATGCCGCGCGGGCAAATGCACTGGCAACTGGGCGAGCTGGAGCACCGCACCATCGCCGCCTTCACGCGCAGCCTGGCCGCCGAGCTGGCCCGCCTCGGCCTGGGCCGGCTGCGCATCGCCGACTGGGTGCTGGACGGTGGTGATGGCTGGACGCGCGGTGTGCAGGACGTGTCCCACCACATGGGCAGCACGCGCATGTCCCGCGACCCGCGCCAGGGGGTGGTCACCCCGGACGGCCGCCTGCACGGCACCGACAACCTGTACATCGCCGGCAGCTCGGTGTTCCCCACCGCCGGCTGCGTCAACCCCACCTTCACCATCGTCGCGCTCACCCTGCGGCTGGCCGACCACCTGCGCGGCCGGCTGCACCGTGAGGCGGCCTCGGCAAGGCGTCCTGTCCCGTTGGAGGAAAAAGCCCATGCCCACGCATGACACCCCGTCGCTGCTGCTGGTGGTCCCCGTGCCGGCGCGCCGCACGGACAGGGGCATCCTCATGGAATCCCAGGCGCTGCACGCGCTCACCCTGTATGCGCGCCATTTCGAGCACATCACCCTGCTCTGCCCCGAACTGCCGTCCGACCAGGCGGACGGCTTTCCCGGCCACTGGGCGCCCCTGGACAGCGTGCCGGAGGCCGACCGTTTTACCGTGGACACCCTGCCTTGGGGCTACGGCCCGCTGCGCCACCTGCGCGCGCGGCGCGCCGTGATCCGCCGCCTGGACGCGGAGATCGCCCGCCACAGCCACCTGCAGTTCGCCATGGGCGGCATGTTCGGCGACTGGGGCGCGCTGGCCGGGGCGCGCGCGGCCCGCGCCGGGCGCCGCTTCGCCCTGTGGGCCGACCGGGTGGAGCACCGCGTCATCGCCGAGACCCAGAACGACCGCCTGCGACAGCGGCTGCGCAATGCCGTCGAGCTGCCGCTCATGAAACGCCACGAGATCCGCGCCGTGCGCCGCGCCAGCGTGTGCCTGCTCCATGGTCGCGAAGTCTGGCGCTATTACCAACGCTACAATCCCAACAGCTACTCACTGCACAATATCCACACCAGCGCCGAGCAGTTCATCGGCGAGCAGGCCCTGCAGGCGAAAACGGCTCGCCAGCGTACCGGCGAGCCGTTGCGCATCTTCTATATGGGGCGGCTGAGCGCCATGAAGGCGCCCCTGGAGTGGCTGGCCGCCCTGCAGATCCTGCACCTGGCCGGGGTGCCCTTCCACGCCACCTGGCTGGGCGATGGCGAGCTCATGGGCGAGATGGTGGAGAAGCGCCGCGCCTGGGGCCTGGAAGGCGTGGTCGAGCTGGCCGGCTTCGAGGCCAATCACGAGCGCGTGCTGCAGGCCTGCCGTGAGGCCGATTTGCTGCTGTTCACCCACGTCACCCCCGAGTCGCCGCGCTGCCTGATCGAGTCGCTCATCTCCGGCACGCCCATCGTCGGCTATGGCAGCGATTACTCGGCCGATCTCATCGAGGAGCACGGCGGCGGCTGGCTGTGCGACATGCACGACGTGGAGGGGCTGGCCGCCGGCCTGCGCCGCCTGCACGAGGACCGTGCCGAGCTGGCCCGGCTCACCGCCCAGGCGGCCCGCAACGGGCGCCGCTTCAGCGACGCGGCCGTCTTTGCCGAGCGCTGCGAGCTGATCCTGCAATACGCCGGGCCGGCCGCGCCGGCCGGTGAGGCCACCCTCAAACACAGCGCGGCCGGCACCGGCTGACGCCACGGGCAGCAGCAGACTCCGGCGAGTGATGATTTTATCTTACTGTTTTTGTTGATGTTTTTCCTTGACCCAAGGCCTGCGGACGGATACTAAAGAGGGCATCTCCACTCCCGCGAGGTGCCCGCCATGTCCAAGCAGCCATCGCCCGCCATCGTCACCGAACGCGATCTGAACCGCTATTTCCTGCGCCACCTGGACCAGGCCGCGCGGCAACAGCGACTGCGCCTGCCCCCGGACGTGCACCAGTACCTGGCCCGGCTGCTGAGCGGCTACGCGCGGGCCGGCGCCCTCTTCGACCAGGGCACGGACGGGCCCACCC
>JALVPS010000447.1 GCA_027031685.1 Gammaproteobacteria bacterium
TCGGCGCGGCGGGCCGGCGAGAGCTGTCCCTGGCGCTGGGCGTAGGCGAGGATGGCCTGCTGTTCGTCGCTGGTCAGGGCCATCGGCGGGGGGGTCGGCTCGGCCTCGGGCAGGGTCAGCCGCCAGGCGCCGGGGCGGGCGTGGATGACCAGCGTGCCGGCCACCAGGTCGCCCAGGCGCTGGAAGTGCGACCCCAGCAGCATGGCTAGCAGGCCCAGGGCGTAGGTGCCGGGCAGCAGGTCCACGCTGCGCAGCAGGTTGCGCAGCAGCGAGGCCTGCCAGCCCACCGGGGTGAGGTCGTCGTGCACCACTTGCAGGCCCAGGGCGCGCTTGCCGGGTGTGGCGCCGCCGCGCAGCACCTCGAAGCCCACGTGGTAGAACCAGGTGAGGGCGAAGAACAGGATCAGGGTCAGGCCGGTGCCGGCGTGGCCCAGGGCGGACAGCGGCAGGGTGAGGCCGACCAGCAGCAAGGCGCGCACCAGCAGGTCCAGCAGCCAGGCGTAGGCGCGCACCACCGGCCCGGCCACCTCCGCCTGCAAGGTGATGCCCTCCGGGGTGGGGAAGTCGAGGCGCGTGTCCAGCAGCGGCATGGCTCAGGCGCAGGCGGCGCAGGGGATGGCCCGCGGCTGGGGGATGTGGGCGTCCAGCCGCACGGCGGTGAGGCGGCCGCCCCACACGCAGCCGGTGTCCAGCGCCAGCACGTTGTTCTCGTACAGATAGCCCAGGGCCGACCAGTGACCGAACACGATGCGCGCCGGGATGGGCAGGCGGTGCGGATGGCGGAACCAGGGCAGCAGGTGGCGCGGCTGGCGCCCGGGCGGGTCCTTGGCGTCCAGGTCCAGGCGCATGGCGCTGTCCACGTAGCGCATGCGGGTGAAGGCGTTGACGATGTAGCGCAGGCGCGCCATGCCGCTCAGGGCCGGGTCCCAGCGCGTCGGCTCGTCGCCGTACATGACGCGCAGGAACTCGTTGCAGCCGGGACCGCGCAGCACCGCCTCCAGCTCGCGCGCGCAGCGCCGCGCCGTGGCCAGGTCCCACTGCGGCGAGATGCCGGCGTGCACCAGCACGTGGCCCAGCTCGGGGTCGTGGTGCAGCAGCGGGCGGTGGCGCAGCCAGTGCAGCAGCTCGTCGCTGTCCGGTGCCTCGAGCAGCGGGCGCAGGGTGTCCTTCCGGCGCAGCCGCTTGAGGCCGGCGGCCACGGCCAGCAGGTGCAAGTCGTGGTTGCCGAGCACGGTCTGCGCCGCCGCGCCCAGGCCGCGCACGCAGCGCAGCACCTCGCGCGAGGCGGGGCCACGGTTGACCAGGTCGCCCACCAGCCACAGGCGGTCGCTGGCGGGGTCGAAGCGCAGGTGTTCCAGCAGGTGTTGCAGCGCGTCGTGGCAGCCCTGCACGTCACCGATTGCATACACCGCCATGGCGCGACTTCCTGTGCGATTCCGGGGAGGGAGACGAAACGGCAGAGCGTGCCACGGCCGCCCGCGCCTTGCCAAGGAGGGCGGTCACGGCCTGGCGCTCAGTGGAGGGTCTGGGGCGCGCGCAGGGTAAAGGGCGGGATCTCGGCGTCGAAGCGGCGGCCGGCGTCGTCCACCATCTGGTAGCTGCCCTGCATGATGCCGGCCGGGGCCTCCAGCATGGTGCCGCTGGTGTACTGGAAGCCCTCGCCGGGCTTGATGTAGGGCTGTTCGCCCACCACACCCTCGCCGCGCACCTCCTGCACCTTGCCGTCCGTGTCGGTAATGATCCAGTGTCGGCCGAGCAGGCGTGCCGCCAGGGTGCCGTGGTTCTCGATGGTCACGGTGTAGGCGAACACATAGCGGTTGCGCTCCGGGTCGGACTCGCCGGGAATGTACAGGCTCTCCACGTGGACCCGGATGTCGTGTTCGGCTGGTTCACTCATGATGTGCGGCGGATTGGACGGGAAACGGCCGCGAGTATGACCGAGCCCTGCCGGAGGGTAAACCACCCCTGCGCCGGTCATGGGCAGACGGGCGGCCCTTGACGCGGGTTCGCATTTGGACAAACATCGACAATAGGTTCGAAAAGAGATCGGGAGGGCGCCATGCAGGTTGCCGATCACCGCATCGTCTATCAGGTGCCGCCGGCGCCGCCGGGCGATGCCGAGCTGGCCGCCGCCGGGCTGACCGCCTTTTTCTCCATCGCCGAGGAGTGGGGGCTGGACACGGAGCAGCAGCGCACCCTGCTCGGCTCACCGGGCCGCTCCACCTTCTTCAAGTGGAAGAAGCACAAGCGCGGCCAGCTCTCGCGCGACACCCTGGACCGTCTCAGCTACTTGCTGGGCATCTACAAGGCGCTGCACATCCTGTTCCCGGACGCCACCGCCCGCGAGTGGCTGCGCCGCCCCAACGACGCGCCGCTGTTCGGCGGCCGCGCCCCGCTGGACTACCTGCTGGAGGGCTCGCTGGTGGCGCTGGCCGATGTGCGTCGTTATCTCGATGCCGCCCGCGGTTAATGTATGGTTGAGCCCGGCACGGACGCCCTCCCCACCCCGCCCCGCCGCCGGCCGGGCGGCCGCCAGTACCGCATCATCGCCACCCGCTACCCGCCCATCGACTTCTTCGAGCGCCACGTGCCGCCCGAGCTGCTGGAGGCGGCCTGGGCCCTGGAGGCGCGCACCAATCCGCGCCTGCGCGAGGAGGCGGGAGAGCTGCAGCGCGTGGCGCCCGACGACCGTGTCACCGGCCCCGGCGCGAGCATCGTCATGGCCCCCTTCACCCACGTGGGCTGGCCGTCGCGCTTCACCGACGGCAGCTACGGCGTGTACTACGCCGGGCGCAGCCTGGCGACGGCCATCCACGAGACGGTGCACCACCGCGAGTTGATCGCCCGCCAGGCCCACCTCGACCCGGCCGAGTTCAGCATGCGGGTGTGGATCGGCACCGTGCGGCTGGCCCTGCACGACGTGCGCGGCGCGCCCTGGGCGGCCCTGCACGACCCCGCCCCCGACCCGGCCGACCACCCCGTGGCGCAGGCCTTCGGCCGCCGGCTGCGGGCGGCCGGCTCGTGGGGCCTGTGG
>JALVPS010000448.1 GCA_027031685.1 Gammaproteobacteria bacterium
CAGGCGGTGCGCCTCATCAACGACGACGACCCCCTCATTCTGGACGTGCGCGAGGCCAACGAGGTGGCCCAGGGCAAGATCCGCGGTGCGCGCCATATCCCCATGAGCAAGCTGGCCGCCCGACTCGGCGAGCTGGACCGGGAGCGCGGCCGCAAGGTGCTGGTCTACTGCCGCTCCGGACAGCGCTCCGGCCATGCCGCCGGCCTGCTCAAGAAGCACGGTTTCGAAGAGGTGTACAACCTGCAGGGCGGTATCCTGGCCTGGGAATCGGACAACCTGCCCGTGGTGAAGAAATGAGTCGGCCGCCGGTGGTCATCTACACCTCCGCCTGGTGCCCCTATTGCAACTGGGCCAAGCAGTTGCTGCAGCGCAAGCAGGTGGCCTACGAGGAGATCCGCATCGACCTGGACCCGCAGGCCGCCGAGCAGATGGTCAAGCGCGCCGGCGGGCGCACCACCGTGCCGCAGATCTTCATCGGCAACGTGCACGTGGGCGGCTACGACGACATGGCCGCCCTCGACCGGCGCGGCGAGCTGGACCCGCTGCTGCGTGGCGAGCGCGCTTGAGCCGCCGCCGGCTGCTGTGCGGGCGCTGCGACCGGCTGTCGGCCGCCCTGCCGCCGCCACGCGCTGGGTTGTGCGGCGCACCCGGTGCTGGCCCGCCGCTACGGTATCCGGGCCGTGTCCACCTTGCTCCTCTTCCACGGGGGGGCGGGTGCTGGCCCGCTTCGACGGCGTGCCCACGGCGGCCCGCCTCACATCCTGGCTCGATCCACAGCTGTAGGAAACATCATGGCAGACAACGCACAGGGCAATGCCCCGCAACAGATCTTCGAAATCAAGAACATCTACCTCAAGGACGCCTCCTTCGAGTCGCCCGACGCGCCGCAGGTGTTCATGCGGCACATGCGCCAGTTCCAGCCCGCCATCACGGTGGACCTGGACACCGAGGCACAGCAGGTGGCCGACAACGTGTACGACGTGGAGCTGCGCATCACCACCACCGTCAAGCTGGGCGACGAGGTGGCCTATCTGGTGGAGGTGAAGCAGGGCGGCATCTTCGGCATTGCCGGTTACGACGAGACCCAGCTCGGCCAGCTGCTGGGTGCCTACTGCCCCACCGTCATCTTTCCCTATGCGCGCGAGGTCATCAGCGACCTGGTGGTGAAGGGCGGTTTCCCGCAGCTCCTGCTGGCGCCGGTCAACTTCGACGCCCTGTACATGCAGAAGCTGCAGCAGGCGCAGCAGGGCGGCGCCCAGTAAGGGGCATGGCCGGCGGGCAGTCCGTTGCCGTGTACGGCGCTGGCTCCTGGGGCACGGCGCTGGCCATCCACTTGGCGCGCAACGGCAACCGGGTGGTGTTATGGGGGCGGGATCCGGGCCGCCAGGCCGAGCTGCGCGCACGGGGCGAGAACGCCCGCTACCTGCCCGGCATCTCCTTCCCTGCCGGCCTGACCCCGGTGGACGAGCTGGCCGCCGCCGTGGCCGCCGCCGAGCTGCACCTGGTGGTCGTGCCCAGCGAGGGCTTCCGCGCCATGCTCGCCGCCCTGCGCCCCCTGCTGCCGGCCGGGGCCGGCCTGATCTGGGCCACCAAGGGCATCGAGACCGGCAGCGGCAAGCTGCTGCATGAGGTGGTGGCGGAGGTGTTCGGGCCGGACTGGCCCTATTCCGTGGTTTCGGGGCCGACCTTTGCCCGCGAGGTGGCGCTCGGCATGCCCACCGCCATGACCGCCGCCGCCAACCGCCCGGCCCTGCTGGAGCGCCTGGTGGCCGCCTTCCACGGCGGCAGCATGCGCATCTACCGCAACGACGACATCGTCGGCATCGAGCTGGGCGGGGCGGTGAAGAACGTGCTGGCCATCGCCGCCGGCATTGCCGACGGGCTGGGCTTCGGCGCCAACGCCCGTGCTGCCCTCATCACCCGTGGCCTGGCCGAGATCACCCGCCTGGCGGAGGCGCTGGGGGCGCGCCGCGAGACGCTCATGGGGCTGGCCGGGCTGGGCGACCTGGTGCTCACCTGCACCGACGACCAGTCGCGCAACCGCCGCTTCGGCCTGCTGCTCGGGCAGGGCCATGACCAGCAGACCGGCTTGCAGCGCATCGGCCAGGTGGTGGAGGGCATGGTCACCGCCAGCGTCATCCTGTCCGTGGCCGAACGGGCCGGCGTGGAGATGCCCATCTGCGCCGAGGTGAACAAGGTCCTCTACGAGGGCCTGCCGCCGCAGAAGGCGGTCAGCGACCTGCTCGCCCGCCGCCAGCGCGCCGAATTCTAGAGTCCATCTACCCGCCGCCGGCAAAGCCCAGCTGGCGCCATGCCTCGTACAGCACCACCGCCGCCGCATTGGCCAGATTGAGGCTGCGGCTGCCCGGCCGCATGGGCAGCCGCAGCACGGCCTGCAGGCGGGGATCGGCACGCACGGCCGCTGGCAGGCCGCGCGTCTCCGGACCCAGCAGGAAGCCGTCGCCGGGCCGGTAGGCGGGCTGGTCGTGATGCAGCGTGCCGTGCGTGGAGCAGGCGAACCAGCGCCGCACGCCGCTGTCGCCGAACAGCGCCGCCAGCGAGTGGTACTCGCGCAGATCGGCGAGTTCGTGGTAGTCCAGCCCGGCGCGGCGCAGGGCGCGGGCGTCCAGCGTGAAACCCAGCGGGTGCACCAGGTGCAGGCAGGCGCCGGTGTTGGCGCACAGGCGGATGATATTGCCCGTGTTGGGCGGGATCTCGGGTTGGTACAGGGCAATGTGAAGCATCACCGTGTCTCAGCGACCGTCGGGCCGGCGGGTGGCGCGAGTTGCCTGCCGGGGGTGGCCGGCCTCGGCTATCATGAGCGGGCTACCAGAACTGGATAACAAGAAATGTTTAAGAAGAAACATCACGGCCGGCTCGGCCACCGGGGGTTTGCGCTCATCCTGCTCGTCATGATCGTCCTCACCGTGCTGGTGCTGGCCTGGCAGACCTTGCGCGCCCGCGCCGCCGCGGGCCAGGCCACGGCCCAGGCGGGCGTCATTCGCCTCTCGCTGCGCGAGGCGCCCTTCAGACCGTCTCCTCCAGCGCCAGCTCCTTGATCTTGCGCGTCAGCGTGTTGCGCCCCCAGCCCAGCAGGCGGGCGGCGTCCTGGCGGCGGCCCTGGGCGAAGGCCAGGGCCGTCTCGATGAGCACGCGCTCGAACTCGGGCAGGGCCTGATCCAGCAGGTTGGTCTCGCCCCGTTGCAGGGCGCTGGCCGCCCAGCGTCCCAGCGACGCCTGCCAGCTCTCCTCGCGCGCCCGCTGCGGGCCGGGGCGCTCTTCCAGCAGGTCCGGCGGCAGGTCCTCCAGCATGATCTCCCGCCCGGCGGCCATCACCATCAGCCAGCGGCAGGTGTTCTCCAGCTGGCGCACGTTGCCCGGCCAGCTCAGGTTGCTGAGATGCTCCAGCACCTCGGGGCGCACGGTCTTGGGCGCCACCTCCAGCTCGGCGGCCGCCCGCGCCAGGAAGTGGCGCGTGAGCAGGGGGATGTCCTGCCGCCGCTCGCGCAGTGGCGGCAGGTGGATGCGGATCACATTGAGGCGGTGGAACAGATCCTCGCGAAACTGGCCGGAGCGCACCCGCTCCTCCAGGTCCTGGTGGGTAGCGGCGATGATGCGCACGTCCACCTTGATGGGCTGATGGCCGCCCACGCGGTAGAACACGCCGTCGGACAGGATGCGCAGCAGGCGGGTCTGCAGCTCGGCCGGCATGTCGCCGATCTCGTCCAGGAACAGGGTGCCGCCGTGGGCCTGCTCGAAGCGCCCCTGGCGCATGCTGTGGGCGCCGGTGAAGGCCCCCTTCTCGTGGCCGAACAGCTCCGATTCCAGCAGGTCGTGGGGGATGGCGGCCATGTTGAGGGCGATGAAGGGGCCGTCGGCGCGCGGGCTGTGCTTGTGCAGGGCGTGGGCCACCAGCTCCTTGCCGGTGCCGGACTCGCCGTTGATGAGCACGTTGATGTGCGAGTGGCTGAGGCGGCCGATGATGCGGAACACCTCCTGCATGGCGGGCGACTCGCCCAGGATGTCGCTGCCCTGTGCCACCGTCCGGCTGGCACCGGCCTCCCGTTCGCGGGCGGCGGCGCAGGCGCGCTGCGTGAGGGAGATGGCCTCCTGGATGTCGAACGGCTTGGGCAGGTATTCGAAGGCGCCGCCCTGGTAGGCGGTGACGGCGCTGTCCAGGTCGGAATGGGCGGTGATGACGATCACCGGCAGCTGCGGGTGGCGGGCGTGCACCTCCTGCAGCAGGGCGAAGCCGTCCATGCCGGGCATGCGCACGTCGGTGATCATGGCGTCGGGCGCCTCGCCCTGCAGGGCCTGCAGGGCGCTCTCGGCGTCCGCGAAGCTGCGCACCGCCAGGCCGGCCTTGCCGAGGGCCTTCTCCAGCACCCAGCGGATAGAGGCGTCGTCGTCCACGATCCACACGGTATGGCGTTCGTCAGTCATGGGCAGTACCGAAGGGGAGAATGAATTCGAAGGTGGTGTCGCCGGGCCGCGACTGGAACTTGAGCAGGCCGTCATGGGCGCTGATGAGCGCCTGGGCAATGGGCAGGCCGATGCCGCTGCCGGTGTTCTTGTCGGACACCATGGGGAAGAAGATCTGCGGCTGCAGCGCCTCGGGAATGCCCGGCCCGTCGTCGTGGATGGTGAGCTGGGCCACGGTGGTGTGGCGCCGGGTGCCGATGGTGTAGTGGCGCTGCACGCGGGTGCGGAAGGTGATGGTGCCCCCGCCCGGGCGCAGCGCCTCGTAGGCGTTGCGGGCCACGTTGAGCACGGCCTGGATGAGCTGGTCCACGTCGCCGGACAGCTCTGGGATGCTGGGGTCGTAGTCGCGCACGATGCGCACGTCGTCGCTGGCCTCGGCCTGCAGCAGGCGGATGACCCGCTCGGTGACCTCGTGCAGGTTGACCGGCGCGCGCTGCAGCGGGCGGCGCGGCCCCAACATGCGGTCGATAAGCTTGTGCAGGCGGTCGGCCTCCTTGATGATCACCTGCGTGTACTCGCGCTGCTCGGCGTCCGCCAGCTCGGCCTCCAGCAGCTGCGCCGCGCCGCGGATGCCGCCCAGGGGATTCTTCACCTCATGGGCCAGGCCGCGGATAAGGTTGCGTGTGGCGTCCAGCTCCCGCTGGCGGCGCGCGTCCTGCACGATGTTGTGGTGGCGCCCCAGGCGCTGCACCTCCACCAACACCCCCTCCGGCGGCAGGGGGCCCACCGTCAGGTTGACGTACTCGCTGCGCCCCGACGGCAGCGGCAGCTCGTACTCACGGCGGGTGAAGGTGCGCCCGCTGCGCAGCACCTCGCGCATCAGGCACACCACCTCGCTCTGCGGGCGGCACAGCTGCTGCACTGGCCGTCCCAGCACGCGCGCGGCGCTGCGCTCCAGCAGTGCCTCGGCGGCCGGGTTCAGGTACACCAGGCGCAGGCCGGCGTCCACCTGCAGCAGGGCGGTCTCCATGTTGTCCAGCAGGGCCCTGAGTCGGGATTTGCGCGGCGCCATGTCGGGCGTCATGCAAGATTGCTGCCAAGTTGGACAAAGGCGGCTGGTGCGTGGGGGCCGGCAGGATGACACGGTGCAAGGGGGTGAGGCGTGCACCAAAAGTGTGCACGCAAACGCCCGGCGAGGGAAGCCTCAGAGCTTGCCCCTGGCCCTGGAGCGGCGGAAGAGACGCGAGTGGCGGTGCAGCGTGAAATGGACCGGCTCACTGCGCAGCAGCACCTGCCCGCGGCCGTCCAGCGCCTCCACCTGCAGGTCGTGTTCGCCGCGGTCCAGGTTCTCCAGCGTGGCCTCGCAGCCGGACACCTGGGCCACCGGGCGGCCGTCCAGGCGGATGCGCAGCTGGTGGCCGCGGCCGGCCTGCAGCGGCGGGTCGATGGTGCAGCGCACGGTGACGTTGCCGTCGTTGGCGGTCAGCGCGCTGTCGTGGGCCGGCGCCACGATGGCCAGGCTGCGGTAGCCGCCAAAGGCGGTCGGCGAGGTCCGGGGGGCGGGCGCGGCCGGCGCCGCAGGGGCGCGCTCGGCCTTGGGCACGTGGCGCACATTGGGCGGCGGGATCTCGATGCGGCGCGCCTTGCCGTCGGCCGGCGGCTGGTCGCTGAAATGGGTGACGCCCTCGGCGTCGCGCCAGGTGTACACCTGGGCGGCCAGCAGGCCGGGCAGGGTGCAGAGCAGGATGAGCAGCAGGCGTGGCATGGCCCTACCGTAGCGGAAGGGCGGGCGGCAGGCAAAAAAGAGGCCCCCGACGAGCGGGGGCCAGGCGAATCGTGAAGAGATGAGTCTTGGTAATCAGCAGCTGTAGTACATGTCGAACTCGACCGGATGGGTGGTCATGCGCAGGCGCGTGACCTCTTCCATCTTCAGGTCGATGTAGGCGTCGATCATGTCGTCGGTGAACACGCCGCCGGCCTTGAGGAAGTCGCGGTCGCGATCCAGCTCGGCCAGGGCCTCGTCCAGCGAGGAGCAGACCTTGGGAATGGCCTTCTCCTCTTCCGGCGGCAGGTCGTACAGGTCCTTGTCCATGGGCTCGCCGGGATGGATCTTGTTCTGGATGCCGTCCAGGCCGGCCATGAGCATGGCGGCGAAGGTGAGATAGACGTTGCCGGAGGAATCCGGGAAGCGGACCTCGATGCGGCGGGCCTTGGGGTTGGACTCGAAGGGGATGCGGATGGAGGCGGAGCGGTTGCGCGCCGAGTAGGCCAGCATGACCGGCGCCTCGAAGCCGGGCACCAGGCGCTTGTAGCTGTTGGTGGTGCCGTTGGTGAAGGCGTTGATGGCGCGGGCGTGCTTGATGACGCCACCGATGTAGTACAGGGCGGTCTCGGACAGGCCGCCGTAGCCGTCACCGGTGAACAGGTTGACCCCGTCCTTGGCCAGCGACTGGTGCACGTGCATGCCGTTGCCGTTGTCACCCACCAGCGGCTTGGGCATGAAGGTGGCGGTCTTGCCGTAGTTGTGCGCCACGTTCAGCACCACGTACTTGAGGATCTGGTTCATGTCGGCGCGGCGCACCAGCGTGTCGAAGCGGGTGCCGATCTCGCACTGGCCGGCGGTGGCCACCTCGTGGTGATGCACCTCCACGGGCACGCCCATCTGCTCCAGCACCTCGCACATGGCGGCGCGCAGGTCCTGCAGCGAGTCCACCGGCGGTACCGGGAAGTAGCCGCCCTTGGGGCCGGGGCGATGGCCGATGTTGCCGCCCTCGAACACCTTCTCGGTGTTCCAGGAGGCCTCGTCGGAGTCGATCTCGTAGAAGGCGCCGCGCATCTCGGCGCCCCAGCGCACGTCGTCGAAGACGAAGAATTCGGGCTCCGGACCGAAGTAGGCGGTGTCGGCGATGCCGGTGGACTTCATGTACTCCTCGGCGCGCTTGGCGACGGAGCGGGGATCGCGCTCGTAGCCCTGCATGGTGGCCGGCTCGATGATGTCACAGCGGAGGTTGAGGGTGGCGTCCTGGTAGAAGGGGTCCATGACGGCGGTGCCGGCGTCCGGCATGAGGATCATGTCCGACTCGTTGATGCCCTTCCAGCCGGCGATCGAAGAGCCGTCGAACATCTTGCCGGACTCGAAGAAGTCCTCGTCAATGGCGCTCGCGGGCAGGGTGACGTGCTGCTCTTTGCCGCGCGTGTCGGTAAAGCGCAGATCGACGTACTTGACGTCGTTGTCCTTGATCATCTTCAAAACGTCGCTAGCTGACATAAATGAACTCCAGTGCTTGACAGGTGAGTGCGAAAAGCGCCCCGACCGCTGGTTGGGGTACCGAAAATCTCTGGTTATGTGCCTGGGAGGGCCGCACGTCGCCACGCGGTGTGACGCAGCTCGGCATGGCCTGTCAGACACCGCCGTGTGGCAAAGCAGGAAGCATGCCAATGAATCCCGTCACAAATCAATGCCATTGCGCCGATTTTTTGTGATGGCCGCCCGCCACTTGCACCAAAACAGTGCATGGCTGGCCTGTATGCATCATCGAGGTGCGTTATTCACCGAACAGGACCTGCACCTCGCACACCGCCGGGTGGGCCAGGCCGCGTTCACGCAGGGCCGCCGGCAGGTCCGCATCGCCGCACAGGGCCAGCGGCAGGACCAGCTCCAGATGGATGCAGCCGTCCAGATAGTGCAGGCGCACGTCGTGGATCTGCTCCGCCACGCCCAGCGCCCGCCAGTCCGGCGCCAGGGCGGCCAGCAGCTCGTGGCGCAGGGGCAGGCCGTCGCTGGGGCGGGCCACCAGGTCGTCCTCCGGGTCGATGTGGATGGTGATGTCGGTGACCGGCTCCACCTCCTGCAACAGGCGGGCGCGCACCGCCTCGGAGATCTGGTGCCCCTCGGACACCGACACCCGCTCCGGCACCTGGATGTGCACGTCCACGAAGGCGCAGCTGCCGCTCTTGCGGGTGCGCAGCTGGTGCATGGCCACCACGCCGTCCGTGCTGCGGATGATCTCCTCGATGCGGCGCACGGTGGCCGGATCCAGGGCGCTGTCGATGAGCTCCTGGCTGCTCTGCCACAACAGCTGCCAGCCGATGTGGGCGATGAACAGGCACACGATGAGGGCCGCCACGGCGTCGAAATTGGCGATGCCCAGCAGACTGCCGACGATGCCGGCCACCACCACCAGCGAGGAGATGGCGTCCGAGCGGTGGTGCCAGGCGTTGGCGCGCAGCATGTCGGAGCGCACGCGGCGCGCCACGGCCATGGTGTAGCGGTACAGGGCCTCCTTGGAGAACACGGCCAGCAGGGCAAAGCCGATGGCCGCCGGGCTGGGCTGGGTGAGCCGCTCCGGGTGCAGCATGCGCTCTACCAGGTTGAAGCCGATACCCACGGCCACGCTGATGAGCGCTAGCCCCAGCAGGCTGGTGGCCAGGGTCTCGATGCGGCCGTGGCCGTAGGGATGCTCGGCGTCGGCCTCGTGGCGGGCGTGCTTGGCGGCGAACAGCACCACGAAATCCGAGGCCAGGTCGGACAGGGTGTGCAGGCCGTCGGCGATGAGCCCCTGCGAATGGGTGAGCAGCCCGCCCAGCAGCTGGGCGGCCGCCAATGCCACGTTGGTCATTGCGCCCACCAGGGTCACACGGCGCGTGGCCTGGTAGCGCTGGTCGTTGGGCGGGGCGGAGGTGTCGGGCATGGTTGGGCGG
>JALVPS010000449.1 GCA_027031685.1 Gammaproteobacteria bacterium
ACCAGCGGCGGGGTCGCCTCCGCCGCGGGGGCGACCTGGTCGCGGACCGCCCGCAGGAAGTCGAGCTGTCCGTCCAGAGTGGCGCGGTATTTCTGCGGGCTGCCGCGCAGTTCCAGATACCACAGCCCTTCGTCCCGGGCCGCGGCCAACACGGCGTCGATATAGGGCCGCAGGGCGGCGGGATGGCCCAGCACGGCGGAGCCGGCCAGCTCCCCGGGCCGCTCGTAGGCGCTGAAGCCCTCGGGGTGGCGCGTCTTCAGGGCAAAGCGCCGCCCGTCGATCTCCGTGACTTGCCACAGATTGTGCTCCAGCACCGCATCGTCGGCGTGGACCAGCAGGGCAGCGATCTGATGGCTGCGAGGCGGCTCGTCGCGGGCGCGAATCCGGCCGGGCCAGTCCCACGGCCATGCCCGTTTTTCCAGCAGTTCGCTCACTGCATCCAGGGCGGCCGCCTGCTCGGTACGAGTCAGACTGTCCCAGATGGCCTGCCCGACCCGCCGCTGTGCGGGCAAGTCGATGGCGCCGCCGATGTGGCGGTGCAGATCCACTTTCGGCAGCGCTCGCAGCCAGGCCCCGTCGTCGTCATCGAGGCGCTGGCGGCGCAGGGCGTCGATGGCGCCGGGCGGCAGGCGGTAGAGGCTGCGCCAGTTGCCGTGGGGCTCTTCCCGCACCAGGGTTTCCAGGTAATTGCCCAGCAGGCGGCCGCTCTCCCGCTCGCGCCGCTCCAGCTCGGCGGGCAGCGAGGACCGGTCGTCCCCCGGCCAGTCGCTGATCCCGGCTTCTTCCGGAAGGGGGTAGTCCCTGGAGCGGATGGGCCGGGTGTCGCCGGCGTTCACGTCCAGCAGCTCGCTGCGCCGCCCCACCCCCACCACCAGGGGCAGCAGGCCCTGGCAGTCTGCCGCCGGCAGCGGGGTGATCAGGTCCTCGGGCTCGGCGCGGCTCAGCCGCTCCCCCAGTTGCTTGAAGGGGGGCGCGATGACGTGCAGCAGGGCATGGCAGCCCATCTGCATGCCGGCGCTCTGCAGGTCCGCGGACATGGTCTTGCGCCCGCCCGCCAGCGACAGGAACAGCCTTCCCCTTTCCAGCCGCTCGCTGGCCAGCAGCACGGCCCGATAGATCAGTTCCCGCACCCGGTTGCCCTCGGCCTCGCTGGCGATGTCGGCGACCTCCGTGGTGCGCCAGCCCCGCAGGCGCGGCGGCCGGGGTAACTGTGCGCACCAGCGTTGCAGATGCTCCAGGCCGGGCGTCACATCGTCCCCCGCCGTGGTCACCACCCACAACTCGTCCGGCGCCACCAGGCCGTAGCGCTCACGGGCGATCTCGATGGCCTCCCGCTGCGGGTGATGCCGGTACAGGGGACACTGCTCCGGCGCCAGCAGGGCGTAGATTTCCGGGATCACGGCCCAGCTCTGGCCGAGGGTGCACAGCAATATGTTCATCGGCTCATCCTTGCGAGGGCCTCAGGACTTCCTCGGACGGCAGGTCGCCGTCGTTCACGGCCTGCCACAGCGCCTCCAGGGTTTCGCGCAGGCGGTTCCGATCGAGCAGCACCCTCTGCACCTCGCCTTGCGAGGGGCGGGTGCCGTGCGCCACCTGGTTGCGCAGGCTCTTCAGCAGGCGGTAGCGGTCGCGCTCCCTGGGGGAGGCGCGCAGCCTTTCCTCATAGTCTTTGCGGGCCCACTCGCGCCCCTCGAAGTCCTGGATATCCACCCGCGCCATCTGGCATAGGCGGGTGATGACGGCTTCGTAGAGATAGAGCACGGCGCGCAGATAGTCTTCGCGGCGCAGGGCGTCACGAGCCAGCCGGATCTGCTTCTCGAACTGCTTTTTCTCGCCCACCCAGGCCAGCCGCTCGCGCAACACCGGCAAGACGAGCTCGGCCTCCGGGGCGTCGAGCCGGGCGGTCTCCATCTGCGCCAGCGCCTTGCGCAGCTCGCCGGTGGCCTCGCCCACGTTGAGGATGTTCTCGAAATAGGCCGCCCGTCGCAGATGATCCACCAGACGATCTTGCGCGCCGGCCCGCGCCAGCAAGGGGGCGAACACGCCATAGTCGTCATCCTTGTCGAAGCCGTGCAGCGCCTGCAGCCACTCCATGAAGCGCAGCAGCCCGGACAGTTCCATGACCGGGGCCTCACCGGTGTCGGGATCGTAGGCGCCGTACCAGATGCCGGTGATCTCCGCGCCTTTTGCCAGGCGCAGGTACATGGCCGCCAGCAACATCAGCATGGGCAGGTGGCGAAAACCGTGAGTGACGTCCAGGGCGATCCGGTCGCCCTCGCCGACCTCCTCGGCCAGGATGCGCAGTAGCGCGGACTGTTCCTCTGGCGTGCGGCAATAGGGAATGACGCGCAAGCTGACATCCATCTTCAGCGCCGCTGAGAGCAGGGGCGCCAGTGACTCCAGCATGGGCTGGTCCACGGCCTTGCGTTCCACCACCTCCATGAGCACAAGGCGCTGCCGCTCCCCTTCGCCGCCCAGGTCGATGTCCTCTTCGAACAGGTGATCCCACATGCTGCCCGCGGTGCCCAGGATGACCAGGCGGGCGGGACGCAGCCGCCGGGCCAGCTCCCAGCCGAAAAAGGCCACCGGCGCGCTGGCCTCGCCGTCCGGGAACCGGTACGCAGTGGTGCGATAACCCTGGGCGCCGCGTGGCGCGCGACCAAGGATGGTGACGAGGGTGTGGGTCGTGGTGTCATTCATTGTGGGTCACTCTCTGTGTCGATCCGGCCAAACCGCACCGCCTCCCGCGGCAGCGTCAGGCGGTAGCGCCGTGGCCGGCTTCCCCCGTCGTCGATCAGGTAGGGGGTGGCGGCCTTGCCCAGGGCGCGGCGCAGGCGTTGGTGCAACTTGCTCTTGGTGGTGGAAAAGTATTCGCCGTCCATGCCGCGCTGCAGGGCCTGTTCGGTGCGCTCGGTATCGTCCAGCTCGCCGTCGCGCAGGCGGCGGTACTGGTCGAGGAAGCGGGCGGCCCAGTCGCGGTCGGGGGCGTCCTTGGGCGGCGCGGGCAGGGGGTCCGCGCCGGCCAGCAGGCGCTCCGCGAACAGGCTGTAGAAGGCCAGCTCGCGGGGCGGGAGCCTGACGCGCTGGCCGGCGGCCCGGATGCACTGGTTCTCCCGGTCGATGGTCAGCTCGGGCGGCTGCAAGGCGCGCTGGGCGGAGGCCACGGCCGCCGAGAACCGCGCCCTGCCCTGCAGGAGGGATTCGTCCAGGCCGTCGCGCAGGCGCACGAAGGGGATGCGGGCCAGGGTGACCCGCGCCTCGCGCGTGTCGGCCAGGGCCCCGTCGCGGGTCTCGATGACCTGGCTGTAGGGGGTGGGATAGAAAAAATTCCAGCTCGACTCGAAGGGCTCGTTGACCAGCACGTGGGACAGGCGGTCCTGGGGGCGGCCGTACAGCGACAGGGCGTAGCCGAGGTAGAAGCCCATGGTCTTGCGCCCGCCGGCGATGGAGGCGTGGATGGCGCTGCTTTCGTCCAGCGTCAACTGCCGCACCTGCTCGGTGAGCCAGTCGGCCAGGCGCTCGTTGTCGGCCGGGCTGCGGATGTCGTCGAGGGGTGCGCCGTGGGCGTCGGTGACGCAATGGATGTGGTCGGCGTCGAAGGTGATCGGCGGCAGGCCGTAGTCCCGGCGCAGGCGCGCGAACCACCCCGGCGCGTCGGACAGCAGGGCCAGCTCGGCCCGGCGCCGGCCCTCGGCGGTGGTGAACAGGTGGATCTCGGTGGGGATCCACGGCGTCTCCGCCCCCACCGCCAGGGCGTACAGGGTCTCGGTCACCACCTGCGGGGAGAGGCCGGTCACGGCCAGCAGAATGCGACGCGGGCAAGTGGCGTCGGTCACGCGCGCCCCTCGGGCAGCAGCCGGTACTGCCCCAGCCCCATGGTGGTCTGCTTGCCCAGGTGCAGCCACTGCCCCAGCCACAGCCACGGCCACACCGCCCCCGCCGCGCCGGCATCCACGCGCAGGCTGCCCACCAGCCCGCCCAGCTGCATGCGGGTGCGCTGACGGCTGGAGTAGCGCGTCCAGTCCCGCCACTGCAGGGCCTCCACCGACAGGGCCTCTGCCGGCAGTGACGACCACACATCGGCCGGCAGGCCATCGACCATCGCCGCGAAGCAGGCCTGCAGGCCGGCCCAGCGATCGCGCAGCAACCGCCACAGGTGGACCGGCTCGAACTCGCGCGGACCCACCAGCCGCCCATGCCGCTTGAAGCGCAGCGGCGAGACGAGGTGCAGCCGCCAGGACCCGGCGGCCGGCGGCGGCGTCACGTCCACGCTGGCCAGCGCCTCCATGCCTTCGCCGCCGGCCTCGTACAGGGTCCGCCAGCCCCCCAGCCCCAGCACGGTCTCCTGGTCCACCGCCGTCAGCGTGAACGGCGCGTTGCCCGGTCCCAGCCCCCGCTGGCCGGCCCGCTCCAGGGCGTGCACCAGATAGGGCAACTGCCCCGCCGCCTCGTCGCCGATCAGCATCAGGTGGAAGGCCAGGCGGTCTCCCGCCGCCAGCGCCCGGGGCGACGGCCAGGGCACATCCAGCACCCAGGGATGGGGCACGGCGCCGCGGCTGCAACAGGCGTCGGCCAGCCCCACATGCACATCGAAAAAGCGCGTATAGAGACAGTGCGTCCTCAGCAGGCAGGCGCCGCAGTCGCGCTGCCCGGTGACACACACCGTGCGCCGCAGGCCATGGCCCAGCAGGCCGCGCAGCGCCGAGCCCGGCCAGGCCGGCAGGCGCACCGGCGCGGCCATGCGCAGGGTGAAACGCAGGCGCTGGAGGGGCAGGGGGGAGACGAAGGAAGGGCGCTCGGCGGGCAAGTCCCGTCCATGGGCGGCGGCGGGTTGATTCATGCACAACTCCTGTACAAAAACTCGCGGCCATTCTACGGGCGAGGACCTGCCCTGCCAGCCCTCGGCAAGCTTGCCACGGCGTGCACCGGACAAATTTGTGACCCCCTCCCCATCGCACCGCCGGGGCCGGGAGCGCCGCCGGTGTTCATCGGTGCCCACACGATGCGCACCGCCCGGGACCGGAAACCGGCAATGGACCAATGCGGCCCGCTCCGAGCCCGCCCTTCGGCCCCCTCCCCTGAAAGGCGGCCATGCCGCCCTTGCATGCCCCCACCGCCACCCACATTATCTCTCCAGCTGCGTCCGCGCGGCGCCGATCCGTTCCGTGCCCGGTCGGGTGCGGCAAGACAGATGGAGAACAAGCATGAAAATCCAATTCACCTTCCGTCACATCGACGAGGGTTCCCACGCCACCCTGGAGTCGCTGGTGCGCCACTACGTGACACACGAGCTGGAACCGGTGCTCAAGCCCTTCAATCCCGAACACCGCAGCCTGCACGTGACGGTGGAGAAGGCCGCCAAGGGGGCCGAGAAATATCACGTCACCTACCGCCTCACCCTGCCGCCCAAGAAGGTGCTGGTGGCGCGCGCCGCCAACCTGGATGCGGAGCAGACCATCCACAAGGCCACCCTGGAGCTGCGCCGCCAGGTGAAACGCCACCGCGAGAAGGTGTCCGGCCAGGAGAACTGGAAGCGCAAGGAGCGCCGCAAGCGCCTGCGCGAGCTGAAGGCGGAGGTGGGCGCCCTGCCGGTGGACCGCCAGGCGGAGGCGCGCAGCGCGGTGGAGTCCCTGCTGCCGCGGCTGCAGGACTTCATCCGCCACGAGCTGACCTATCTGCAGACCCAGGGCGACCTGCCGCCCGACTACCCCACCGTGGCCGACGTGCGCGACGAGGCCGTGGCGCGAGTGGTGAAGGCCTGGGACGTGCCCGCGGACCCCGAGCGGCTGTACCGGCGCCTGCTCAAGACGGCCATCGACATCCTGTGCAAGGAGGTGGAACAGACGCGCCTCACCGAGGACTTCGCCTCCCTGGAGGACACACCGGAGCCGGACGCCTTCGAGGTGGCCGAATCCATGGGCACGGCCGAAAATGGCTTCTGGGCCCCGGAGGAGGTGCTGCACATCGAGGACCTGGTCCCGGACACGGAGGCCGAGACGCCGGAGGAGGCCACCGAGGCGGAGCTGCGCGCGCGTGTCTATCAGGAGCTGGCCAACCTGCCCATCCTGTGGCGGCGGGTGGTGTTGCTGGTACACCGCGAGGGCATCCCGCCCGAGGCCGTCGCCCGCGACATCCTGGACATGCCCGTGGCCGAGGTGCAGGCCGTGCTGGCGCACGCCCGGGCCTATCTGGCGGCGCGGCTGGCCGACCTGGGGCTGGACACGGCGGGCCGCCCGCCCCTTGAAACGGCCTTTCGCGTGCCCCAACAACAAGCATCAGGCGACTGATCGCGCCGGTCGTGACGGCCGGCGGAGGGAGTGACCATGGACACGACCCTCACACCCCGTGACGCCCTGCTGGTGGTGGACGTGCAGTACGACTTCCTGCCCGGCGGGGCGCTGCCCGTGCCCGACGGCGACGCCGTCATCCCCGTCCTCAACCGCTGGCTCGCCGCGGCCCGCACGGGCGGCGCCCTGGTGTGCGCCTCGCGCGACTGGCACCCGCCGCACCACGCGAGCTTCCGCGAGCGCGGCGGGCCGTGGCCGCCGCACTGCGTGCAGGGCACCCCCGGCGCCGCCTTCCCGCCCGAGCTGGCCCTGCCGCCCGATGCCGTCATCATCGACAAGGGCACCGACCCCGACCGCGACGCCTACTCCGCCTTCCAGGGCCGGCCGGATCTCGCCGCCCTGCTGCGCGAGCGCGGGGTGACGCGGCTGTACGTGGGCGGGCTGGCGCTGGACTACTGCGTCAAGGCCAGCGTGCTGGACGGCCTGGCCGCCGGCTTCGAGGTGCACCTGATCCGCGACGCCACGCGCGCCGTGGACGTGCAGCCGGGCGACGGCGAGCGGGCCCTGGCCGAGCTGCGCGCGGCGGGGGCGGTCATCGAATGAGCGGACGGCCACCGCCCGGCGACCCCGAGCTGGTCCTGCTCACGGACCTGTACCAGCTCACCATGCTGCAGTCCTACTGGGCGCGCGGCATGTTCGCCACGGCCGTGTTCGACCTGTTCGTGCGCCGCCTGCCCCCCGCCCGCAACTACCTCATCGCCGCCGGCCTGGAGACCGCGCTGGACTTCCTGTCCACCCTGCGCTTCACGCCCGCCGCCCTGGACTACCTGGCCACCCTGCCCCAGTTCCGCCCCGCCTTCCTCGACTGGCTGGCCGACTTCCGCTTCACCGGCACCGTGCGCGCCGTGCCCGAGGGCACGCCGGTGTTCCCCGACGAGCCCATCCTGGAGGTCATCGCCCCCCTGCCCGAGGCGCAGTTCGTGGAGACCTTCCTGCTCAACCAGGTGCACTACCAGACCCTGGTGGCCAGCAAGGCCGCGCGCGTGGTAGACGCCGCCGGCGAGCGCACCGTCGTCGACTTCGGCCTGCGCCGCTACCACGGCATCGACGCCGGCCTCAAGGCCGCCCGCAGCGCCTGGCTGGCCGGCGCGGCGGCCACCTCCAACGTGCTGGCCGGCCAGCGCTACGGCATCCCCGTCACCGGCACCATGGCCCACAGCTACGTGCTGGCCCACCGGGACGAGCGGCAGGCCTTCGCCGACTTCGTGGGCCTCTACCCGGAGACCGTGCTGCTGGTGGACACCTACGACACCCTGCAGGGCGTGCGCGAGGTCATCGCCCTGGCCGAGCGGCTGGGCGACGACTTCCGCGTGCGCGCCATCCGCCTCGACTCCGGCGACCTGCTGCGCCTGAGCCGCGCCGCGCGCGAGATGCTGGACGCCGCCGGCCTCGGGCGCGTGGGCATCTTCGCCAGCGGCGACCTGGACGAGTACCGCATCGCCGAACTGCTGGCCGCCGGCGCGCCCATCGACGGCTTCGGCGTGGGCACGCGCATGGGCACCTCCGCCGACGCCCCCTACCTCAACAGCGCTTACAAGCTGGTGGAATACGCCGGCCACGGGCGCATGAAGCTGTCCGCCGCCAAGGCCACCCTGCCCGGCCGCAAGCAGATCTTCCGCCAGCGCGACGACCACGGCCGCTACGCCGGCGACCTGCTGGCCCTGGCCGGCGAGGACGGGCCCGGCGAGCCCCTGCTGCAGACGGTCATGACCGACGGCCGCCCCCGCGACGACCTGCCCGACCTGGCCCGCCAGCGGGAACACTGCCTGGACGCCCGCGCCGACCTGCCGCCCCGCCTGCTGACCCTCGACCCGGCCGACCCGCCCTATCCCGTGCAACTGGCGCCCGGCCTGGCGGCGGAGCGCGACCGGCTGCTGGCCGAGCTGGAAGGCTGACGGCGGCCGTCCGGGCGCGCCCGGCGCTACCTCCCCCGGGGCGCGACCGACGACCGCGCCGCTCCTCTCGACCCCTGATCGTGCGCCCGCACGCCGATCCGTATCGCCTTCCACCCTTCCCATTATTTGCATTTGATAATCATTCTCATTACGATTCGCTCTCACATCATCACACATCGGATCGGGAGGCGATCACGCATGACTGACCACTGGCGACTATCCTTGTCCCTGCTCACCCTGGCGCTGCCCGTGGCAGGCCTGGCGGACGACGCCGCGGACCGCCTGCAGCGCCTGGAGCGGGAACTCGACACCCTGCGCGCCCAGGTGGAGGCCACGGCAGACGCCGTGGCGTCGGCGGCGCCGGCCGACCGCACCCGCGTGGGCGGTTACGGCGAGCTGCACTACAACCACCTGGACACGCCCTCCGGCGACAGGCGTTCCCTGGATTTCCACCGCTTCGTGCTGTTCTTCGGCCACGATTTCAGCGACGCGCTGCGCTTCCAGTCGGAGCTGGAGGTGGAGCATGCGGTGTCCGGCGGCGACGAGCCGGGCGAGGTGGAGCTGGAGCAGGCCTATGTGGAGATGGATCTGACCGACAGCACGGTCCTGCGGGCCGGGCTGGTCCTGCTGCCGGTGGGCATCCTCAACGAGACCCACGAGCCGCCCACCTTCTACGGCGTGGAGCGCAACCCGGTGGAGAAGCACATCCTGCCCGCCACCTGGTGGGAGGGCGGCGTCGGGCTGAGCGGCCGGCAGGCGGCGCGCGGCCTGAGCTGGGACCTGCTGCTGCACTCCGGGCTGAAGGTGGACCCGGCCATCGTGAGCATCCGCGGCGGCCGGCAGAAGGCGGCCAAGGCCGACGCGGATGCTCACGATGGC
>JALVPS010000450.1 GCA_027031685.1 Gammaproteobacteria bacterium
CGCGCGTAGTGCGGGTCGTCGGTGACCACCAGCCCGCCCTCGCCGGTGGTGACGTGCTTGCCCTGCTGCAGGCTGAAGCAGCCGATGTCGCCGATGCGTCCCACGGGGCGGCCGTCCACCTCGGCCAAGTAGGCCTGGGCGCAGTCCTCGATGACCGGCAGGCCGCGCTCGCGTGCCAGGGCCATGATGGACCCCATCTCGCAGGGGTTGCCGAACAGGTGGGTGACGATGATGGCCCGCGTGCGCGGGCCGAGCACGCGGGCGATGCCCTCCGCGGTGACGTTGCCGGTGAGGGGATCGACGTCCGCGAACACCGGGATGGCGCCCTGGTAGAGGATGGGCGTGAGGGCGCCCATGTCGGTGATGGCGGTGGTGACGATCTCGTCGCCCGGCTCCGGGTCGATGGCGGCCACGGCGGCGTGGATGGCCATGGTGCCGGAGCTGCAGGCATGGGCGTGACGGGCGCCGATCAGCCCGGCGAAGCGCGCCTCCAGTTGGCGGGTGAAGCGGCCCCTGGTGGCGGTCAGCGTGCCGGAGCGGATGGCCTCGCTCACCGCATCGATCTCGGCCTGTCCGAGGGTGCGACCCGATGCATCCTGATCGGATGGCAGGCGCACCCCGGGCGTGTCCTGGGTGCCTTGGGTGACCATGTGACCTTTCCTGAGTTGCAGTAAAAATTATTTATTGCGGCGTCCGCCCGGGAGCGATCCGCCGGCGCGCTTTAATGCGACACAAAAAACGTGACCGATTTCCTGTTATTAAGTTCTTGGGAATGATTGGAAAAAATATTTCTGTCCAATTTATTTACGCGGATAAGTGGAAATTAATTTCTCTGTAAATAATCTGGACAGGCCGACCCGCTGTGCGGCGATCAGCAACAGCAGGCGGGCGTGCTCGCCCAAGGCGCGCGCCAGGCGCATCTTGGACTGGTCGTAGCGGCGCCGGCGCAGGGTGGCGGGGTATTCGCGGCAGCGCAGGCCACGCCGGTCCACGCGCCACAGCAGCTCCGGCACGCCGGCAAAGCCCGTGAAGCGGAGCGACTCGCCGGCCACGGCGGCGCGGCGGTAGAGGCGGAAGCAGCTGGTGTAGCAGTGCAGGCGGTTGCGCAGCAGGGCACCATACAGGCGCGAGGCGAGGCGCGACAGGGCCAGGCGCCAGGCGGGCACGCCCTCCACCGCGCCGCGCGGGTGGTAGGGCGAGGCGGTGACCAGCGCGGTGTCCTCGTCCAGCAGGGGCAGCATGTCCACCAGCAGCAGGGGGTCGTAACTGCAATCGGCGTCGATGGAGGCGGCCAACGGGTGGCGGGCGGCGCGCAGGCCGGTCTGGATGGCGCCGGCCACGCCCTGGTTGCGGCGGTGGCGCAGCACGCGCACCGTGGGGTCGCCGGCGAAGGCGCCCCTGAGCCGCGCCAGGGTGTCGTCACTGCTGGCGTCGTCCACCAGCAGGAACTCGCTCTGCCAGCCCCGCGCCGCCAGGGCAGCGGCCAGCCGGGTCAGGGCCCGGCGCAGCTGGTCCACGCCGCCGCGCTCGTTGTGGCAGGGCACCACCACGCTCAGGGCGGGGCGGTCGTCGGGGGCGTGCACGGCAGTTCAGAAAAAGCGCTCGGGCACGGTCACGATATCGCCCGGATAGACCGGCACGTGCACGCTCAGGCGGCGTTTCTTGCGCTGCGGGTCGTGGGCGCGGATGACGATCACCTTGCGCGTGTTGGCGCGCGCGGTGAAGCCGCCGGCGCGCGCCACGGCCACCAGCGCAGTCATGCCCTGCCGGTAGGCGTAGCCGCCCGGCTTGTTCACCTCGCCGAGAATGAAATACGGCCGGTAACGGACGATGTCCACCGACACCTGGGCGTTGACCAGGTAGTTGGGGCTGTAGCGCTCGGCGATGACCACCGCCAGCTCGGCCGGGGTGAGGCCGGCCGCCCGCACGGACTGGATGAGTGGCAGCATGATGCGGCCCTCGCCGTCCACCGTGTGTCGGCCGGACAGGTCGGGGTTGCCGAACACGGTGATGCGCAGCTGGTCGCCGGGGCCGAGGCGGTAGGGCAGGGCGGGTGACTGGGCGGGGAGGGGGCGCGCGGCGAGCAGCGCCAGGCAGGCACAGACGAACCACGCGAAGACGCGCTGTGTCATGGACGGACCTCCTGAGTGTGCGATCCCGGCACCGGGCCGGGGCGGGCGTCGTTTTTTCCGATCTGCGTGTTCGACCAGCCGCCGCGCGGGGCGGTTCCCGGCCGTTCGCCCGCCGTGTCGTCAGTCGTAGTTTAGCAGCAGGCCGATGGAGAGGATGTTCTGCGTGAAATTGTCGGTGGGGGCGGTGCTGGTGGAGCTGCGCAGGCGGCGTGAGAAATCGGCCTGCACGGCGAGGTTGCGGTTGAACAGGCGGCGCACGGCCAGGTCCAGGCGGCGCGTGTCGTCGCTGCGGTCGAGGCCGTGGAAGCGCTCGTGGCCCAGGCGCAGGCGGCCGGCCAGCACCAGCGCGGGGCGCAGGCGGTGCTCGCCGGCCAGGGTGAACGCGGTGGCCAGCACGCCGCTGGCGCCGGCCAGCGAGGTGTCGCCAGCCTGCCGCTCCGCGTCCAGGGACAGGCGGGTGCGGCGGGTTGGTGTCCAGGCCAGCCGGGCGCGGTACAGGGTGCCGTCGAAGTCGTCCAGGGCCGGATCGTCGAACTCACTGGCGAAGCGCGCCAGGTAACCCTCCAGGCGGGTCTTGCCGGACAGGGCGTAGCGCAGGCCCAGGCCCAGGTCCAGGCGACGCTGGTCGCGGTTCACGCCGCTGTCGTCCAGCGCCTGGCGGTAGTCGGTGCGCGTGCGCGTCACCTCCGCCCAGGCCCAGCGCCAGTTACGCCGCCCCACGCCCAGACGGAGGCGGGCACGGCCCTCCACCCGGTCGCGGTCGTCGTTGTCGATGGGGCCGCTGGCGCCGGGCACGTCCTGGTAGTCGATGTCGTGCCGGGCCAGCTCGGCGTCCAGCGTGAGCCGGCCGGCCTCGTGCGCCCAGGCCAGGCCCAGGTCGGTGTCGTCCCGGGGGGTGGGGTGCAGGCCGGGCACGGCGTCCGGCGTGCCGCGCGGCTCGTGGTGGCGGCCGCGCCGGGCGTGCCAGCGCAGGGCGTCGCCGCGCCGCAGGTCGAGGCGGTTGTCGATGGCCAGCCGGTAGTCGGTCGCGTCCTCGTCGATCTGTTCCTGGTAGCGCAGCGACTCGGCGGTGGCCTCCAGCACCAGGCGGTGGCGGGACCACAGCGACTCGGCGCGCAGGGCGGGCCGGAACACCCAGGCCAGGTCGGCCTCGGTGGCCGCCTCGGTGGCGAACACGTTGTCGTTGTCCAGTAGGGTCAGGCCCAGGGAGGGAAACAGGCGGAAGTCGCCGGCCGGCAGGCCGCGCGCGGCAAAGGCCAGCGGCACGTGGATGGCGGGTGGGTCGGACAGGGGCGTGGCGGGGGCGTGCCCGGACAGGGCGACGAGCAGCAGCGGCAGCAGGCGGGCGAGGGCGCGTGTCACGGGGGCTTCACCGGATCGGGCGGGCGATGGTCGCTAGCTTAGCCAAGGGCCGACGCGGGTGATGTGCGGCGGGTCGCGCCGAGCCGTCGGCCGGTGGTGACATTTGTTTGAATTTCGACCAAACGTTTCGTGGCGGCGACGGTCGAAGCCATTGAGGATTCCACCAATGGAGCCGCGGCGGCGAGCCGGCCGCGCGTGGCCACGAAAGAACACGAAAGAAGAAAAACCGATCATGCAGCCTCTCCGTATCCTGCTCGTGCTGGAGACGAGCGGCGGCGGTTCCGGCCGGCACGTGCTGGACCTGGCCGGGGCACTCGCGGCCCAGGGCCACCAGGTGCACGTGGCCTGGTCGCCGCGCCGCGCCGAGCGCGCCTTCGTGCAGCGCCTGGCCGCCCTGCCCGCCGTCACCGCCCACACCCTGCCCATGACCCGCCAGCCCGGCCCCGCCGACGGCCCGACCCTGTGGCGCCTGCGCCGCCTGCTGCGCCGCGCCGGTCCCTTCGACGTGGTGCACGCGCACAGCTCCAAGGCCGGCGCCCTGGCGCGGTTGGCCACCCTGGGACTGCCGGTGGCCACGCTCTACACGCCGCACGCCATGTACACCATGAACCCCGGCCTGCCGTCCTGGCAGCGGCGCCTGTACGGGGGCATCGAGCGCTTTCTGGCGCGCCTCAACTGCGACCGCATCATCGCCGTCTCGTGCGAGGAGCTGGACCACCTGCGCGACCTGGGCCTGCCGGAGGCGCGGCTGGCGCTGGTGGTCAACGGTGTGCCACCCCTGCCGGAGGGGTGGCGACAGCGCTGGCGGGCGCAGGTGCGGGCCGAGCTGGGCGCGGGGCCGGGCGAGGTGGTGGTGGGCTTCGTGGGGCGCATGGACCGGCAGAAGGCGCCGGAGCGCTTCGTGGCCGTGGCCGAGCGCCTGCGCCACCTGCCGGCGCGCTGGGTGATGCTGGGCGACGGCGAGCGGGCCGGTACGGTGGACGCGGCCATCGCCGCCAGCGGCCTGGGCCCGCGCCTGCGCCGGCTGGCCGACGCCGACGGCCAGGCCTGGCTGGCCGGCTGCGACCTGTTCGTCATGACCAGCCGCTACGAGGCCATGCCCTACGTCTATCTGGAGGCACTGGCGGCCGGCCTGCCCATCGTCACCACCGACGTGGGCGGCGCCGGCACGGTGGTGGCGCCGGGCCGCAATGGCCACATCGTGGCCCAGGAGGCGGGGGTGGGCGGCCTGGCGGAGGCGGTGCGCGGGCTCATCGCCGACCCGGCACGGCGCGCCGCCATGGCCCGCGCGGCGCGGGAACGGGCCCGGTACTTCACCCTGGAGGTCATGGTGGAGCGCACGCTGGACGTGTACGAGGCCGCCCTGGCCGAGGCGGGGATGGTGGTGCCGGTGTAGGGGGGCGCCGGCGGCGGTCAGTGGGCCTCCAGGCGGCCCAGCTCCTCGAGGATCGACAGCAGCAGGGACTCGCCCTGGGCGCTCATGCCCTTGGCGAGGCACTCGGCGTCGCGCTCGCCGTCCACCAGGCGCTTCATGATGCCGCCCAGGCGGGCCATGTCCCCACCGGCGGCGGTCATCTGCTCGGCGATGCCGGCCAGCATCTGCAGGGCCTGGGCGTCGCCGCGGGCGGCGCCGTGCACCAGGGAGGCCAGGCCCGGCGCGGCCAGGCCGGGATCGGGGCGCGCCTCGGGGTCGGGCAGGGTGTCCGGGTCCTGGATGCCGCGCAGCACGGCGCGCACGATGGCCATGTCCTCCTCGTCCAGCCCGGCCAGCACGGCCTCGTCGCGCTCGCCGGCCAGCACGCGGCGCAGGGCGGCCACCAGGTCCGTCCAGCCGTTGGCGGCGGACTGGTCCAGGGCCTGCTCCAGCTCCGGCGGGCGCTGGCCGGACAGGGCGGCGGTGGCCACGGCCACGATGAGCGGGGCGTGGGTGAGGGCGATCTGCTGTTCGTAGGAGGGCAGGCGGGACATGGCGGGCCTCACAGGGACTGGATGCGGGCCAGCTGCTGCTCCAGCTGGTCGAGGGTCTTGCGCTGCTCCTCGGCCTGGGCGCGGGTCTTGTCCACCACGACCGGCGGCGCCTTTTCCGTGAAGTCGGGGTTGGTCAGGCGCTGCTCGGTGGCGGCCAGCTGCCTGCGCAGCTTGTCGATGTCGCGCTGCAGGCGGGCGATCTCGGCAGCCTTGTCGATGAGCCCGGCCAGGGGGATGAGCACGCGCAGCTCGTCCACCAGGGCGATGGCCGCCTCCGGCTCGGGCGCGTCCGGCTCCAGCCAGGTGACGGACTCGATCCTGGCCAAGCTGCGGATCAGCTCGGCGGTGGCGGTGAAGCGCTGCTGGTCGGCCGCCGTCCAGTTGGCCAGCACCACCGGCAGGGGCTTGCCGGGGTTGATGTTCATCTCCGAGCGGATGCGCCGCACGCCCATGACGAACTGTTTGACCCAGGCGATGTGGGCGTCGGCCTCGGCGTCCCCGGCCTGCGGCTCGGGCACGGGGTAGGGCTGCAGCATGATGGTGTCGCCCTCCACACCGGCCAGGGGGCGGATCTGCTGCCAGATCTCCTCGGTGATGAAGGGCATGATGGGGTGCAGCAGGCGCAGCAGGGCCTCCATGACCTGCACCAGGGTGCGGCGCGCGCCGCGCTGGCGGGCCGGATCGGGCTCGTCGGCGTAGAGCACCGGCTTGGACAGCTCCAGGTACCAGTCGCAGTACTCGTGCCAGGTGAAGTCGTACAGGGCGCGGGCGGCGATGTCGAAGCGGTAGCGGTCCAGGTGGTCGCGCACGGTGGCCACGGTGCGCTGCAGTTCGCCGGTGATCCAGCGGTCGGCCAGGGACAGGGCGACCGGCCCGCCGTCGGCGCCCGGGTCCTGCCCCTCGCACTGCATGAGCACGTAGCGGGCGGCGTTCCACAGCTTGTTGCAGAAGTTGCGGTAGCCCTCGATGCGATGCAGGTCGAAGCGGATGTCGCGCCCGGTGGAGGCCAGGGCGGCGAAGGTGAAGCGCAGGGCATCGGTGCCGAAGGCGGGGATGCCGTGGGGAAATTCCTTGCGCGTCAGGCGCTCGATCCTGTCAGCCAGCTGTGGCTGCATCATGCCGCTGGTGCGCTTCTTGACCAGCGTCTCCAGGTCCACGCCGTCGATGAGGTCCAGGGGGTCGAGCACGTTGCCCTTGGACTTGGACATCTTGTTGCCCTCGGCGTCGCGGATGAGGCCGTGCACGTACACGTCGCGGAACGGCACGTCGCCCATGAACTTGAGCCCCATCATGATCATGCGCGCCACCCAGAAGAAGATGATGTCGAAGCCGGTGACCAGCACGTTGGTGGGGTAGAACGTGCGCAGCTCCTCGGTGTCGTCCGGCCAGCCCAGGGTGGAGAACGGCCACAGGGCGGAGCTGAACCAGGTGTCCAGCACGTCCTCGTCCTGGTGCAGGGGCAGGTCGGCGGGCAGGCCGTACTTCTCGCGCAGCTCCACCTCGTCGCGGGCCACGTACACGTTGCCCTCGGCGTCGTACCAGGCCGGGATGCGGTGGCCCCACCACAGCTGGCGCGAGATGCACCAGTCCTCGATGTTGCGCATCCATTCGAAGTAGGTGTTCTTCCAGTTGTCGGGCACGAAACGGATGTCGCCGTTCTCCACCGCGGCGATGGCCGGCCCGGCCAGGGGGGCGATCCTCACGTACCACTGGTCGGTGAGATAGGGCTCGATGACCGCCCCGGAGCGGTCGCCGCGCGGCACCATGAGGCGGTGGTCGGCCACCTTCTCCAGCAGCCCGAGCTGGCGCATCTCGTGCACGATCACGTCGCGTGCCTCGAAGCGGTCCAGGCCGCGGTACTTCTCCGGCACGTTGTCGTTGAGGGCCGCGTCGGGGGTGAAGATGTTGATGAGCGGCAGGCCGTGGCGCTGGCCCACGGCGTAGTCGTTGAAGTCGTGGGCGGGGGTGATCTTGACCACGCCGGTGCCGAACTCGGGGTCGACGTAGTCGTCGGCGATGACCGGGATGGGCCGGTCGGCCAGGGGCAGCATGACCTCCTTGCCGATCAGGTGGCGGTAGCGCTCGTCGTCGGGGTGCACGGCCACGGCCGTGTCGCCGAGCATGGTCTCCGGGCGGGTGGTGGCCACCACCACGTGGCCGGAACCGTCCGCCAGCGGGTAGCGGAAGTGCCACAGGTGGCCCTGCTCCTCCTCGGACACCACCTCCAGGTCGGAGATGGCGGTGTGCAGCACCGGGTCCCAGTTCACCAGCCGCTTGCCGCGGTAGATGAGGCCCTCCTCGTAGAGGCGCACGAACACCTCGCGCACGGCCCGCGACAGGCCCTCGTCCATGGTGAAGCGCTCGCGCCGCCAGTCCACCGAGGCGCCCATGCGCCGCAGTTGGCGGGTGATGGTGTCGCCGGACTGGGCCTTCCATTGCCAGACGCGCTCGATGAAGGCGTCGCGCCCCAGGTCGTGGCGGGTGACGCCCTCGGCCTGCAGTTGGCGCTCCACCACCATCTGGGTGGCGATGCCGGCGTGATCGGTGCCCGGCTGCCACAGGGTGCGCTCGCCCAGCATGCGGTGGTAGCGGATGAGGGTGTCCATGAGCGTGTCCTGGAAGGCATGGCCCATGTGCAGGGTGCCGGTCACGTTGGGCGGCGGGATCATGATGCAGTAGGGCGGGCCGTCGCCGCGCGGGGAGAAGTAGCCGTGGCGCTCCCAGAATTCGTACCAGCGCTGTTCGATGGCCTGGGGGTCGTAGGTCTTGTCCATGCTCACACCGGGGCGGGAAGGGGCCGCAAGTATAACCGAGGGATGCGGGAAGGAAAGCGGCGCCCCCAGGGGCGTGGACGGGGGTTCAGTCCTTGTCGTCGTGCGGCTTGGGCCGGCGCTTGTAGGCCTGGGGCAGGCGCGAGCGCAGCTCGATCATGAGCACGCGCACGATCTCCTCGCGCGCTGCCTTCATGTGGCGCTCCAGGATGCGGTCCACCTGCCGGGTGATGAGGATCTCGAAGTTGCTGGGGCGTCCCTTGTCACCACCACTGCGGCCACGCAGCGGCGGGCGCTGGACTTGGGCCTGGCCGTCGCCATCGCCGGGCGGCGCCGGGCGCCGGCGCTGCACGCGCTCCGGCCGGCCGGGGAAGATCATCTCGTCGAGGGTCGGGATGTCGTCGTCGTTGTCGCTCATGGCCGGGCCTGCGGGGGCGGGATGTCGTGCGTGTGCACCTTATACCCCCGCTCGCGGTAGAAGCGATAGCGATGGCGTCCCGTTTCGACGGCCGGGCCGCGTTTGTCGACGATCTCCACCACGCGCGGGAACTGGCTGAAGAACGCCGGCACCTCGGGGGCCAGGCTCACCAGCACCTCGTCGTGGCCATCGAAGGGGCCGGTGCCCAGGGTGACGGGGCAGTGCGGCAGGGGGGCGTCGGCCCGCTCGTGGGGGATGAAGCTGACATCGCGGAAGGTCCACAGCAGCTCATCCAAGCGCACCAGGCGGGCCTCGTCGGCGCAGTGGAAATGCAGCCGGTTACCCTGGCGCAGGGCCTTGTCGGCCAGCCGGCAGGCGAACAGCAGCTCGGCTTCCGCCCGCCCGTCGTCGAGCAGGTAGAAGTCGATGCGGGTCACGCCTCGCCCCGGCTCTCCCGCCAGGTGCGCAG
>JALVPS010000451.1 GCA_027031685.1 Gammaproteobacteria bacterium
CCCCATGATCGGCCAGCGCCTCAGCGGAAGTCCAGATCGGCGATGAGGCGGAACTGGCGGTCGTCGGCGTCGGCCGGGCTGCGGTCGTCGGCCACCGTGGCCACGGCGGTGAGGCGCAGGTGGCGGCCCAGGCCGAATTCGAGCAGGGTGTCGAGCTGGCGGCGGTCGAAGGCGCTGCCGTCGCGGCTGCGGAAGCCGCCGGCGGCCAGCGTGAGCCGCCAGCGCCGCGCGCCGTGCCGCCAGGGGTGGGCGGCGCTCACCAGCCAGGCCCGGCCGGGGCCGCCCAGGGCGTCGATGCCCGTGCCCTCCATGGTGGTGAAGAAGGGGCCGCCGCCCAGGCTGGGGAAGGCGCCGCCGGCGCCGTGGCTGACGTTGACGGCGGTGTACAGGTCCAGGTGCGGGCGGTCGCGGTGCAGGCCCAAGGCCAGGCCCCAGGTGTCGGCGCGCCAGTCGCCCAGCCGGGCGGCGCCGCTGGCGCGGGCGCGGTCGAATTGCGCGGCCAGCTGCCAGTCGCCCAGGCCGGCGCGGTGGCCGCTGCGCGCCGCCTCCACGTACAGCACGTCGGCCACGTCGGTGAAGCGGTACAGCCAGGCGCGCCCCTGCCAGGGGGCGCCCTCGTCCGTCTCGGCGCTCAGCCAGGCCACGCCGCGGCTGGGGCCGTCCAGCCCCAGCGCCTCGCCCAGGCGCACGAAGCGCGCCGGGTCCACGCCGTTGCCCCAGCCGGCCATGCGGTCCGCCAGGCCGGCGCCCAGGCGCAGCCCCCCCGGCGTGGCGTGATGCAGCACGGCGGCGCGGAAGCGGTTGGGCTGCATGCGCACGTCGTCGCCGTCCAGGTGCGGGGTGTCCAAGGCCTGCCGCCCCAGGCGCAGGCCGGTGGCGCCGCGCCGCCAGTCCAGCCAGGTGTCGCCGGCCAGCAGGAAGCCGTGCCCGTCGGCGGTGAAGAAGTCCGGGTGGCGGTGGGCGGCGTCGTCATGGGGCCGCAGGTTGGCCACGCCGTACACGGTGGTGGCCGCCTGGCAGGCGTGCCAGCGGCGCGTGCGCAGGTGGAAGTGGCCGCCGGCGGCCAGCGCGTGCCGGCCGGGCTGGCCGGTGGTGTGCAGGTCGATGGCCCCCAGGCGCAGTTGCCCGCGTGTGTGCAGCAGGGGCGTCACTTGCGCCTGCTGGCGCGGTGGCTGCGGCTGGGTGGCCGGCACGGGGGCGGCGAGGGCGGTGAGGCAGGCGGCGAGCAGCCAGCGGGCAGGACGCATGGTGGGAGTTCCGCGTGGTGAGACGGTGCGGATTGTAAATGCGAATCCGTCTCATTTGCAATTCTGTCTCAGCGGAACTGGCGCAGATACCACCACTCGAAGGCGCGCTTGGCCAGGTGGAAGAGGGGGTTGGCCGGCAGCACCAGGTTGCGCTTCTCGGTGCGCGCCACCAGCATGCCGCTGTCCCGGGCGTCCACGATGCACACCAGCTCCACCTTGAAGCGCTCGCTAGGTGCCGCGCCGCGTAGCTCGGCAGCCAGGTTGGCGGCGGCGGCCCTGGCCTGCAGGTCGGCCATGTGGGCCTGCTTGGGCATCCACTCCGGGCCGGGGAAGCTGCCCGAGTCGCCGGCCACGTACACCCGTTCCCAGCCGGGCACGCGGCAGAACTCGTCCGCCCGCAGCAGGCCGCCGGGCGAGCGGGGCAGGTCGGTGTCGTCGAACCAGGCGTTGCCGGTCATGCCGGGCATGAACAGGATCAGGTCGGCCTCGAACTCGCCGCCCTCGGTGATGACGCTGCGCTCGGTGAAGCCCTTCATCTTGTGGCCCAGGTGGGTGTCGATGTCGCGCCTGGCCATCTCCCTGAGCAGCCCTTGTACGGCCTTGGGCCCCAGGCGGGCGCCGGGCTTGGCGGCAGGGGTGAAGAACACCAGCCGGAAGCGGTCGCGGCGCCCCTCCTTGCGCAACTGGCGGTCGATGCCGAACAGGAACTCGAACATGGGACCGCCGCGCATGGCGGACGGCTCCTTGGGGTTGCCGGCGAAGCCGATGGCGATGGTGCCGCCGTCCAGCTCGCGCAGCCGGTCGCGGATGCGCACCGCGGCCTCGATGCCCTCGCAGGGCGTGATGGCGTGCTCGATGCCGGGCAGCTTCTTGAGGAAGCGCCCGCCGGAGGCGATCACCAGGCCGTCGTTCTCCACCTTGCCGGTGTCGGTGAGCAGGGTGCGGCCGCCGTCGGCCAGGCCGGTGGCGCTGCCCTGGTGGTAGTCGATGCGGTGCTTGGCGAAAAAGTGCTCCAGCGGATGCACCAGATCCTCCGGCTGGCGCAGGCCGCTGGGGATCCAGATCAGGCTGGGCAGGTACACGAACTCGGGCCGGGGGGCGACCAGGGTGATGTCCAGATCGGGGTCCCGCTTGCGCAGCATGCGCGCGGCGGTCAGCGCAGCGAAGCCGGCGCCGATGATGGTCACTCGGGCCATGAGACGACTCCTTGGGGGGATGCTGTGGGAATCGCCCGATTGTAGCGGGAAACCGCCGCCCCCGTGGGAAAGGGCGGCGGCCGCGGGGGAATGGAATCGGCGGTCAGACCCGCTCCAGCTGGCGCAGGCCCTGCGGCCACAGGCGCAGGTCGGCCAGGCTGGCGGCCAGGGCCTTGGGCACGCTGGCCTCCGCCTCGTACACCAGCCGGTAGTACTGGAACTTCATGGTCAGCGCCGAGCCGAGGACGATGGCGCCCAGGGTGAGGAAACTGCCCAGCGCCAGCGTGGAGGCGCCCGACACCCCCTGGCCGATGGTGCAGCCCATGCCCAGCACACCGCCGATGCCCATCAGGAAACCGCCCGCCACGTGATTGACGAAATCACGCGCGCTGGCGAACCACTCCAGGCGGAAGGCGCGCGTCAGCAGCGAATAGGCGAAGGCGCCCGTCACCGCCCCCAGCGCGGCCAGCATGGCGAACGACACCAGCGTGGCGGCGAAGCCCGATTCGGCCCAGTGCAGGAACTGGCCGCTCGGCTGCACGAAGGTGAGCGCCTGCGCGCCCACCGCGATGGGCCGCTCGTCCAGGAACTCCACCTCCTCCATCCACTGCTGGCCCCACGGGCCGGCCGTCACGAACCAGGCCGCCACCACCGCTGCGCCCACCGTGAAGCCGCCCAGAATGTTGTCCAGCCGGCCGCGGAAATCGGTCGAGCGGAAGGCCCACGCCGCCAGCCCCAGCGCCAGCGTCCCGCCCAGGCCGTACTCCAGCACGCCCTCGTCCAGGCCCGTCAGCCGCGCCGCCAGCGCCGGCAGGCCCTGGTGCGACACCTCCAGCGCCGAGAAATCCACGAACAGCGGCTGCATCCAGCGCAGAAACACGTTGTAGCCGAAATTGGTGAACAGCATCAGGTACGCGCCCACCCCCATGGCCAGCAGCGTGAACAGCGACTTGACGTTGCCGCCCCCCACGCGCAGCAGATTCTTGTTGCCGCAGCCCGAACCGATCGTCATGCCGATGCCGAACAACAGCCCGCCCAGCACATAGCGCGGCCAGGCGAACATCGCCGTGCGGTAGGGCGGAATCGCCGTCTCGTTGCTGGCCGTGAGCGACATGTCGATCACCCCCGCCCACTGCAGCCCCAGCACCCCGGCAATGGCCACCGCAATGGCGAAGAACCATGCCCGCAGACGCCCCGTGTCGCCCATGTTCACCACATCCGACACCGCGCCCATCGTGCAGAAATTCGTCTTCACCGCCACCGCGCCCATGACGAACGTGATGACGAAGGCCGACAGCAGAACCTGGGTCGTGATGCTCATGCGGAAATCCTCTGGTGGTCGATGCGAATGATTCTGGTGGCGCGAGTGTAGGGCGATGTGTTTGGCCGGTACAAGCAGGGGGCAGGTTGGCCCCGACGGGTTTCGCTGCGCTCGTCGTCCCGCCCCGCGGGGCGCTTTTCCGATAACTGCCCGGTCCCGGACGGTTCCAGCAGGGTGCGCCGCCTCTCTCAATCCCTCTGTACATCACTTTCGAGCATGGCTTCGGGGCACCCTCTGGTCAGTGGAGGAATGACGGCGTGCTTCAGGCGGCGCGGGTGGTGTACTTCTCCTTTGCCTCGCGCGCCTTGCGCGCCTCTTCCGGTGTGTAGGCCCGGCCCTGCCACAGCATGGTGTAGGCGATCTCCTCGTTGCCGTTCTCGCACAGGGCCAACACGTCCTTGAACAGCGGCTGGAAGGTCGGGCTGCGGTGCGATGCCTCGTGGTCCTCGAACGAGCGCCAGAAGGTCACAATGAGGGCCTCGCGGTCCTTGAGCGGGCTCTCCACGGCCTGGCCGATGGTGGAGCCTTCGTTGGAGATCCGACCGCTGTTGAGCAGCACCATGCCGCCGATGAAGCCCGTTTCCGAGTGGTAGGTCTTGACGTTCTCGCAGAGCAGCGCCACGCGCTCCTGCAGGTCGTCCACCGTGTACTCCGGCTTGAGGGTGACGCGGTTGATGGTCACCACGCCATCCGGGTTGAAGTTGTTGATCAGGGTGTTGTGCATGGCACACCTCCGTTAGCGAATAAGAATATTGGGTTGCTCTAAATGTTGAGTATTTTACTCGGGTATTGGGGGCTCATCCATAAACAACACAAATAGTTGTATTAATATTTTTGATTAGAAACTGCGCCCGGACGGGCGCGCAGACGAAAACGGCCACCGTGCAGGTGAGGTGGCCGTTGGCGACGGAGGGGGCTCAGCGTTCCAGGTACTTGAGCTTGTCCGGCTTGCCGTTCCACTCGTCGGCGTCCGGCAGCGAGTCCTTCTTGCTGGTGATCACCGGCCACTCCTTGGCCAGTTCGGCATTGAGCTCCAGGTACACCTCCTGCCCCTCGGGGAGGTCGTCCTCGGGAAAGATGGCCTCGGCCGGACACTCCGGCTCGCACAGGGTGCAGTCGATGCACTCGTCGGGGTCGATGACCAGAAAGTTCGGTCCCTCGTGGAAACAGTCGACGGGGCAGACTTCGACGCAGTCCGTGTACTTGCAGTTGATGCAGTTATCTCCAACGACAAAGGTCATTGCGCAGGTTCTCCGTGGGCTATCGGGTGGTCGTGAGGGGCGATTCTACCGGCTGGTGGCCGGCAGGTTACCGGGTTGCATCAAGTTTTTCCTCTTCCAGGCGGGCCTTGAGCTGGTAGAGCAGGTCCAGCGCCTGACGCGGCGTGAGATCGTCCGGGGACAGGCCGGCCAGGGTCTCCAGCACCGGGTGGGGCGGCAGGTCCGGCTCCAGTGGCAGGCCCAGTTGTGGCGAGGCGGTGGCCTGGGCGGACTGCGCCTCCAGCTGGCGCAGCCGCTCGCGTGCGGCACGGATGACGGCCCGTGGCACCCCGGCCAGCTGCGCCACCTGCAGGCCGTAGCTCTGGTTGGCCGGGCCGGGCTTGAGGGTGTGCAGGAAGACGATGTGGTCGTCGTGCTCCACCGCGTCGATGTGCACGTTGACGATGTGCGGGTTGGTCTCCGGCAGGGCGGTCAGCTCGAAGTAGTGGGTGGCGAACAGGGTGAGGGCGCGGTTCTCGCGCGCCAGGTGCTCGGCGCAGGCCCAGGCCAGGGACAGGCCGTCGAAGGTGGAGGTGCCGCGGCCGATCTCGTCCATGAGCACCAGGCTGCGCGGGGTAGCGTTGTTGAGGATGTTGGCCGCCTCGGTCATCTCCACCATGAAGGTGGAGCGGCCCGAGGCCAGGTCGTCGGAGGCGCCGATGCGCGTGAAGATCTGGTCGAAGTCGCCGATGCGGGCACGGGTGGCGGGCACGAAGCTGCCAGCGCGCGCCATGAGCAGGATGAGGGCGGTCTGGCGCATGTAGGTGGACTTGCCGCCCATGTTGGGGCCGGTGATGACCAGCATGCGCCGCGCCTCGTCCAGCTGCACGTCGTTGGGGATGAAGGGCTCGTCCAGCACCCGCTCCACCACCGGGTGGCGCGCCGCGCGCAGGTCCAGGGCGGTCTCCGCCAGCAGCTCCGGCTGGCAGTAGTCGAAGCGTTCGGCGCGCTCGGCGAAACAGGCCAGGGTGTCCAGCACGGCCAGGGCGCCGGCGCTGGCCTGCAGCGGCGTCAGCTCGCCGCGCAGGCGCTCCAGCAGCTGTTCGTACAGGGCGCGCTCGCGGGCCAGGGCGCGCTCGCGGGCGGACAGCACCTTGTCCTCGAAGGCCTTCAGCTCCGGGGTGATGAAGCGCTCCGCCCCCTTCAGGGTCTGGCGGCGCACGTAGTCGGCCGGGGCGCGTTCGGCCTGGCCGCGCGAGATCTCGATGTAGTAGCCGTGCACCCGGTTGTAGGCCACCTTGAGGTTGGCGATGCCGGTGCGGGCCCGCTCGCGCGCCTCCAGGTCGGCCAGGAACTGGTCGGCGTTGCGGCTCAGGTTGCGCAGCTCGTCCAGCTCGGCATCGAAGCCCTCGGCGATCACGCCGCCGTCGCGCAGGGTGACCGGCGGTTGCGGCACAATGGCCCGCGCCAGCAGGTCGTGCACAGCGGGGTGGGGGCCGAGGCGGGCGGCCTGCTCGCGCAGCAGGTCTGCCTCGTGGCCGGCCAGCAGGGCCTGCAGGTCCGGCAGCACCGCCAGCGTGTCGCGCAGCACGGCCAGGTCGCGGGGGCGCGCCGAACCCAGCGCCACCCGCGACAGGATGCGCTCGATGTCACCGCAGCCGCGCAGCGCCTCGCGCAGGGGCTCGAAGCGTTGCCCGTCGCGCAGGCTGGCCACCGCCAGGTGGCGCTGCTGCAGGGCGCGGTTGTCGCGCAGGGGGCGCTGCAGCCAGCGCCGCAGCTGGCGGCCGCCCATGGCCGTCATCGTGCTGTCCAGCACGCCCACCAGGCTGTGCTCGGTGGCGCCGGCCAGGGTGCGCTCGATCTCCAGGTTGCGGCGGCTGGCGGCGTCCAGGATGACGAAGTCCTCGCGTCGCTCCACCTGCAGGCCGGTGAGGTGGGGCAGGGCGCTGCGCTGCGTCTCCTGCACGTACTGCAGCAGGGCGCCGGCGGCGGTGACGGCGGCCGGCAGGCTCGCCACGCCGAAGCCGGCCAGGTCCTGCACGCCGAACTGTTCGCACAGCAGGCGCCGGCACACGTCCGGGTCGAACTGCCAGGGCGGGCGGTACGTCACGGCGCGACCCTCGTCCAGTGCCAGGCCGGCCTCCTCGTCGAGCAGCGTCTCGGCCGGCTGCAGGCGCTCCAGCTCGGCGGCCAGGGCGGCCGGCTCGTCCGGCACCTCCTGCACCACCAGCCGGCCGGTGCTGAGGTCCAGGCTGGCCAGGCCCAGGCGGCCGTCCTGGCGGTGCACGGCCAGCAGCAGGTTGTCGCGCCGCTCCTCCAGCAGGCCCTCCTCGGTGAGCGTGCCGGGGGTGACGATGCGCACCACCTTGCGCGCCACCGGGCCGCGGCTGGCGGCCGGGTCGCCCACCTGCTCGCAGATGGCCACCGACTCGCCCAGCCGCACCAGGCGGGCCAGGTACTGCTCCACGCTGTGTACCGGCACGCCGGCCATGGGGATGGGCTGGCCGGCCGACTTGCCGCGCTGGGTGAGGGTGATGTCGAGCAGCTCGGCGGCGCGCCGGGCGTCGTCGTAGAACAGCTCGTAGAAGTCGCCCATGCGGTAGAACAGCAGCACGTCGGGGTGCTCCGCCTTGATGCGGAGGTACTGCTGCATCATGGGGGTGTGGCCGGAGCTGGCGGCGGGCGCGGCGGTTCGGGGCATGGCGCCCAAGTCTAGCAGGCGGCCGGGCAAAGCTCATGGCCCGCCCGGCGGCCGTTCAGCTGTGGATGAGGCGCAGGATCTTGCGCACGTAGTTGCGCGTTTCCCTGTAGGGCGGGATGCCCTTATATTTCTTCACCGCCTCGGGGCCGGCGTTGTAGGCGGCCAGGGCCAGCTCGAAGTCGCCGTCGAACTCGTCCAGCATCATGCGCAGGTAGCGCACGCCGCCGGCGATGTTCTGGCGCGGGTCGAAGGGGTCCTTCACGCCCAGCAGGCGGGCGGTCTCCGGCATGAGCTGCATGAGTCCCTGGGCGCCCACGCGCGAGACGGCGCGCGGATTGAAGCAGGATTCGGTGGCGATCACGGCGCGCACCAGCTTGGGGTCGACGCCGTACCGGTTGGCGAAGTGATTGATGTGGCGCGTGTAGCGTTCCAGCTCGCGCTGACGGCGGGCGTCCAGGCGGCACTCGTGCACTGCCGGCGGGCGGCCGTAGATGCGCACGCTCACCGGGCGCTGGTGGCGGATCTTGCGGTCGGTGAACAGCACGGTGCCGTCCGGCTGGCGGTATTCGTACACGCGCACGTCGGCCTGCGGCCCGCTCACCGGGAGCAGGGCGCCGAGGGCCAGTATCCATCCGATGGCGGTGGGGCGTTTCATCCTTCTGTCCGATCAGCTTCGGTCTGACTCGTGACGGCAACGTTAGGGGCAAAGCTTGCCATCGAATAGTGTCTTGATCACGTTGGGCGATGGCCGCTGGCACGCGATGGCCGAATTGCGACGTGCCACCGGTCTGGATGAGGCGGCGGTCACGGCGGCGCTGCGGCAGGCGCGGGCGGAGGGGTTGCCGCTGGCGGTGGCGGGCGACCGCTGGCGCTGGACAGGGGTGGTGGAACCGCTGGCCGCGGAGGCCATCCGCGCCGCCGTGCCGGCCGCGGCACGCCCCCTGCTGCGCGGGCTGGAGGTGTGCCGCCGCATCGATTCCACCAACGAGGCGCTGCGCCGGCTGCCGCGCGCGGCGCTGCACGGCCGGGCCTGCCTGGCGGAGTGCCAGACGCGCGGCCGGGGGCGGCGGGGTCGGGTGTGGCTGTCGCCGCCGGCGGCCAATCTGTATCTGTCGCTGGGCTGGCGCTACGCGCTGCCGGCGGCGGCGCTGGCCGGGCTGAGCCTGGCGGTGGGAGTGGCGGCGGCGGCGGTGCTGCGCCGCTGGTCGGACGGTGCGGTGGGCGTGAAGTGGCCCAACGACCTGTTCATCGGTCCGGCCAAGCTGGGCGGCGTGCTGATCGAGTTGCTGCCGCAGGGTGCGGGGGTGGCGGTCATCGGCGACTGCCGGCGGGGGCGCTGGGCGTGGGTTGCCGGGCTGCTCGCCTGGAGTCGAGATCGGCTCCGGGGCCGCCGCCCCGGAGCAGATCTCGGCTCGGGGCGAGCAGCCCGGCAACCATCGCCC
>JALVPS010000452.1 GCA_027031685.1 Gammaproteobacteria bacterium
AAGTCCTTGATTTTCATCTTGCCGCTGATCTCACCGATCTTGGTGGTGCCGGCGTAGCCCTGCAGCTTGGCGGCGCTGCTGCTGGTCTCATAGTCGCCCATGGCTACCCTGGTGTGATAGACACCGCCGACGGAGAGCTGCGGATTGATGCGATAGACGAAGCCCAACTTGCCGCCGAAGCCGATACCCTTGGCCGAGCCGGAGAAATCGCTGCCGTCGGCGAAGTCGAAGCGCACCGCTGTGGCGCCACCAGTGATCATGCCGCCGATGGCCGTGGCGAAGCTGGGCGCAAAGGTGGCCGAGCCCAGCACCTCACCCCCGCCAAAGGCCGACGAGAAATCGGCAAAGGTGCCCGGCGCCGGGGCATCGGGCGTGCCGTCACCATTGGTGTCGGCCATGACGGGCATGGCCATCTGCAGGTCGAAACCGCCCCACATGAGGTCCAGCGAGCCGCCAATGGTCAGGTCTGGGGAGACGTCGTAGGACAGGGGGGCGATGAGCCGCCCGACCCCCACCTGGGACAGGGAGCGCTCGCCGGTGCCGGCGGACATGAAGGAGTCGCCCTTGTATTCGGTACCCATGCCGCCGATGGCGTACATGCCCACGCCGTACACCATGGGGCCGACGCGGCGCGCGTAACCGGCCGCCGGCATGAGGAAGGAATCGGCGTCGGAGTCCACGCTGCGCCCCGGCGCGCCGGCCGGCATGGCCGTCATGGTGGAGGTGATGTCCGGCCGCAGGTTGCCCAGGGCCACCTCCACCTTGGAACCGTTCCTGAGGAAGCCGAGCGTGGCGGGATTGTGCGCCATGGCGCTGTTGCCGACGTCGAAGGCGAAGGAGGCACCACCCATGGCGGTGGCGATGGGGCCATAGCCCTCCATGTGCATGCCGTTGGTGGCCAGGGCACTGCCGGAGGCCAGGGCGGTGGCAATGGCGAGGGCCAGTGCGGAACGAGAGGAACGGGTGATCATCGGGCAAATCCTCCTCAGGGTGGTTGGGTTCGGTCGTGAAGGCCGCGGTTCTTCTTGCCGCCATCCAATTGCGCGGGCCGTCCCTCGCCTCACGGGCACAACGGGACGTCCCGAATGAGCAGCCCTTCACGCAATCACGGGCAATCGATGTGACCCGCATTTGTATACGCCCAAAGGAAGCAAGTCAATTTTTTGACTTCATTGGTTTTCGCCAGCCGATTCTTCTTAGACTATGCGGCGCGAGGCATTGGAAATACGGGATAATATTAAAACAGGAGGAATTAATTATCTTCTAATATCTTAATTCTCTATTCTTCCTCACCGGCCATCATGGCGCGCTGCAGGGCCACGCTGAAATCCGCCGGCCGCAGGCCCATGAGATCGACGCCATCCCGACCCAGCACCGCTTGCACGATGGCCGGCACCTCGTCCATGGCCACATTGCGCAGGGCGGCTTCCAGGTCGGCCACGACGCGCCGCGGGCGGACGAAGAAATCGCCGCTCAGCCAGGCCTGGCGCAGGCGCCGGCGCGGCAGGTCCAGGGCCACGCCGACCCGAATCAGGCCAGCCGGGCAGCGGTGGATGACTTCGCGCTGGGGGGCCTCGCCGGCCGGCCGGTCCACGGCGCGCACCCACTCGGGCGAATCGATCTCGCGCAGGGCCCTGGCATGCTCGGCCCGCTCCGCCGCGCTCAGGCGGCCCGGCGCAAAGCGCACGCCGAGGGTGTCGGCAAAGGCCGCCGCCAGGGCGGCCTGCACGGTGGCCAGCGGCGGCGGCTCGCCGAGCAGCTCGGCCAGGCTGGTGACCCGCTCGCGCGGCGAGCCGAGGCCGCGTCGGGCGTGCTTCTCGGCCGGGATGCGCAGCACGCGCAGCATGCGCTCGGCGTCGAAGCGCAACAGCAGGGTGCCCTGGTAGAGGATGGTGTCGCCCTCGAACACGCCGCCGGTGCCGGACAGCTTGCGGCCGTCCACCTCGATGTCGTTGCGCGGCCGGAAGCGGGCATCGACCCCCAGGCCGCGCAGGGCCTCGGCCACCGCGCCGCACACGGTGGCGGCCACCGCCCGCATGTCGGCGCCCGGCAGGCGGGCGCGCCGCAGGTACAGCTCCCACACCAGCTGCCCCTCGTCGATGTACACGGCCCCGCCGCCCGAGAGGCGTCGCTGGATCTCGATGCCGTGGGCGCGGCAGTAGTCGGTGTGGACCTCCTGCGCCACGCTCTGGTGGTAGCCCACCACGGCGCAGGGGGTGAAGCGGAAGAAGTGCAGGGTGTCGGGCGCCTGGCCGGCGCGGTGCGCCGCCAGCAGGGCGCGGTCGAGGGCTATGTTGTGCGCCGCGCCATGCAGGCCCGAGTCGAGCAGGCGGCAGGTGTCGGGCATGGCCGGTCGGGGCTCACAGCCCCTGGAAGCCGTCCGCTTCCATGCGCACCTCGAACTCGCGCAGGGCCTCGTCGCCGGTCACCAGCCCGACGCTGTCGGCGGCCCAGTCGGTGGGCTGCAGGCGCACCAGCCAGCCGTCGCCGTAGGGATCGTCGTTGATGAGGCCGGGGTTGCGGGCCAGCGCCTCGTTGACCGCCACCACCTGGCCGCCGATGGGGCTGCGCGCCGGGCCCACCCACTTGCCCGACTCCACCGTGGCGCAGGCCTTGTCCTTGCGGATGGTCTTGCCGGGACGCTGCGGCGAACAGGCCACGAAGCGCCCCGCCAGCAGGCAGGCATAGGCCGTGAGACCCACCGTGGCCGTGCCGTCCGGCTCGCGGCGCAGCCAGGTCTGGCGCTCCACGTCGTAGTACAGGTCCTTGGGGATGTAACAGCCTCGCACGGTCGCCATGACGTTTCACCTCGGCCGCCGGCGGGCGGCGCGCACTCCTTGAGAATCGCAACGGCGCCGATCATAGCCCGGCCCTCCACCCTTGCACAGCGCCCGGATCGCGGAATGCGGCCAACCCCACGTTTCCGGCCAGATCTTGCCACGGGCTTCACGGTTGCTAGGCTGATCGCGACCGTTGCCGACCGCGGCCCGCCCGCGCCAGCCCCACGCCCATGACC
>JALVPS010000453.1 GCA_027031685.1 Gammaproteobacteria bacterium
CAGAAATTCGCCGGCATCGAGTGCGAGTGGCCGCTGTTCTTCGCCTACATCGCCCTGGACGCCGAGCTGCGCGGCGCGCGCGACGTGGCGGACGACTACCGCCGCCGGCTGGAGGGGCTGCTGGTGGAGCGCGAGGGGCAGCGCCTGGTGCCGGAGTTGTACTACGTGCCCGCCGAGCGGGTGGCGGCGGAGAAGGCCGCCCCCGGCAGCCAGCCGCGCGAGCCCAATGAGAACGTGCCGCTGGTGTGGGCCCAGTCCCTGTACCTCCTGGCCCAGCTGCTCGGCGAGGGCCTGCTCGCCCCGGCCGACATCGACCCCCTGGGCCGCCGCCGGCGCCTGGGCCACCGCCGCACCACGCGCGTGCTGACGCCGGTGCTGGCGGCCGACGAGCGGGTGCGCGAGCGCCTGCTGGGCCTGGGCTTCGAGTCGGAGACGGTGGCCGAGGTGGCGCCGGTGGCGGTGCGGCCGGCGGCCGACCTGGCCTACGCCTACACCTGGCTGGGGCGCAACGACAAGCTGCAGCTCTCCGGCCGGCCGCTGCAGCCGCCGCGGGTCATGGCCAGCGCCCGCCTGCACCATTTCGGCGAGCGGCAGGTGCTGTTCCTGCCCTACTTCTTCGACGTGGACGAGTTCTACCTGGGGCTGGACAACCGCCTGCTGGTGGAACGCTACCGCGCCTCCCTGGACTACATCGCCAGCCACTGGGACTACCCCGGCCAGCCCATCGTGCCCTTCCACGTCACCGCCGACATGCTGGACGAGGCCGAACAGGCGCCCCTGCTGGCCCTGCTGGACGAGCTGCGCCGCGGCCGCTGCGGTTCGGTGCACGTGCGCCAGGGACCGCTGGCGCAACTGCTCACCACCGCCTCCCAGGAGCGCATCGCCCGCCTGCGCGACTTCCACTGGCCGCCGCTGCGGCCCCGGCCCGTGGCCGCCGGCTTCCTGGCCGAGCCAGCGCGGGAGACCTCCCGCCTGCCCGATGCGGCCGCCTTGCAGGCCTTCGAGGCCAGTGACGACGACGCCCTGGCGGCGCGCCTGCAGGCCAGCGACAACCGCCTGGAGCAGGCCGAGCTGCTGCGCATCCTGGTGGCCCGCCACGGCCTGGCCGCGCCGCTGCCGGGCAGGGACGGCGGGCCGGCCCTGCGCGAACTGGCCGAGGCCCTGTACGCGCGCGGCCGCGCGGTGCGCGACTGGGCGCTGGTGCGGCGCATGGCCGACCTGCTGGGCAAGTGGGACTCGCGCCTGGAGGACGCCCTCACCGACGTGGTCATCCGCCAGAAGCGCCTGGCCCTGGGACGCGCCTACGACGACGCGGCCACCCTGTCCCAGCCCCTGGACAGCCCCGGCATCGTGCGTCTCATCGAGCGCTATGCCGGCGGCAACCCGGCCGAGCATGTGCTCAGCCAGGAGCTGCTGCTGTGCGTGGGCCAGCTCATGCGCAGCGAGCCGGCCCTGTTCGACGGGCTGCTCACCATCCGCCTGTGGTACCTGGTGCAGCTCCTGGTGGGCCAGCTGGCGCGGGAGCACGGCGAGGGGCTGGGCGACGCCTACGAGCGCCTCATCGGCCTGCCACCGCACGCCGTGTACGACCGCCTGCGGGCCACCCTGCAGTCGCTGCAGCAGGAGGTGCGCGAGCTGGCCCAGGTGGAGACCATTCGCGTGGGCGGCGAGCTGGCGCGCCCCGAGGCGGTCCTGTCCGGTGCGGCAGGGGACACGGCGCGCGACTGGCTGGCCTACCGTCGCGAGCACGGCATGCTCATGCGTCATGCGCCGGACTTCTATCAGGGCATCTGGCACGTGCTGCGGCGCGTGCCGGGGCTGGTCATCGGCGACAAGTACGACCGCCGCAGCCGGCTCGGCACCGAGCTGACCCACGATTCCACCAGCGGCGAGCAGGGCTTTGCGCTGCGCGTGGACGCCCTGCTGCAGGGCATCGCCGCGCCCGAATACCGCCAGCTCACAGTGGAGGCGCTGCACATCCTGGCGCGCCTGTTCGACGCCAACCGCAGCCTCACCGCCGCCGACGATCTGGTGCTGGACGTGCTCATCGGCCACGCCGTGCGCATCGCCTGGCAGGAGCGCCACCCCGAGGCCGGCCTGCCCTATGACGAGGTGCGTGGTCAGGCATGGCGCGAGTTCTACCGCCTGCCGCCGGCCGTCACCGACCGCGCCCTGGTGCGCGCCCTGCAGCACCTGTTCGCCCGGGTCGCCCCGGCGTGCGAGGACGTGGCGTGATCCTGGCCGGCGACATCGGCGGCACCAAGACCGTGCTGGGCCTGTTCCGGCCCACCCCCGACGGGCTGGTGCTGGAAAAGGAGGCCAGCTTCGCCAGCCGCCGCTACGGCGCCCTGGAGGCGGTGATCGACGAGTTCCGCCAGCGCCTGTCCCTGCCGCCGCTCACGGCGGCCGGCTTCGGCGTGGCCGGCCCGGTGGTGGATGGGGTGTGTCGCACCACCAACCTGCCTTGGGCGGTGTCTGCGGCGCGTCTGGCCGACCACCTGGGCGGCGTGCCCGTGTACCTGCTCAACGACCTGGAGGCGGCCGCGGTGGGCATGCTGCATCTGCCCGACGGCCAGTTCGCGGACCTCAACCCGGAGGGTCGCGCCCAGCCCGGCAATCGGGCCGTGATCGCCGCCGGCACCGGGCTGGGCGAGGCCCTGCTGTACTGGGACGGGCGGCGATTCCACCCCATGGCCACCGAGGGCGGCCACTGCGACTTCGCCCCCACCACGCCGCGCCAGGATCGCCTGCTCCGCTGGCTGCGCGAGCGTCACCCGGCCCACGTCTCGGTGGAGCGCGTGCTGTCCGGCGACGGCATTGGCACCCTGTACGACTTCCTGCGCGAGGTGGAGGGCATGGCCCCCGCGTCTGCCGTGACGGCCGCCTCGGGCGATCGCAACGCCGCCATCAGCGGCTGCGCCCTGCGCGGCGAGGCCCCCATCTGCCGCGAGGCGCTGGCCCTGTTCGTGGCCATCTACGGCGCCGAGGCCGGCAACCTGGCCCTCAAGGGGCTGGCCACCGGCGGCGTGTACGTGGGCGGTGGCATCGCGCCCCGCATCCTGCCACTGCTGCGGGATGGCCGTTTCCTGGGCCACTTCGTGGCCAAGGGACGCTTCGAGCCGCTGCTGCGCGGCATGCCCCTGCGGGTGGCCCTGGAGCCGCGAGCCCCCCTGTGGGGGGCCGCCCACTACGCTGCCGATCTGCCCCTTTCGTTACGCTCGTCGGACAATCGTGACCAATTGTGACAGGGTGGTTGTGAACTGGTTCACAATTCGTCGCAGACAGCCGCCTCCGCTCTGCTACACTCACAACCAGACAGCCCACACGAGTTACGGTTCGATGAAGCGCCTGCCGCTGCTGATCGTGCTGTGCATGGCCGCACTGACCGCGTGGGCGGAGGAGCCTGCTGGCGCCAGGGTGGTCGAGACGCCCTACACCGAACAGAAGGTGGTCTTCGACTTCTACCTGGACGACCCTGCCAAGATGGGCGCGGCCCTGTACTGGGTGCGTGCGCTCGTCAACCCCCTCATGGACGACCCGTACGGCATCGCGCCCGAGTTCCTGGACATCAAGGTGGTCGTGCACGGCATGGAGATCGTTACCCTGGCGCGCAAGAATTATGCGCGATACCGGGACGTGGTGGAGCGCATGCGCTATTACCACTCGCTGGGTATCGAATTCAAGGTGTGTGGCCTGGCGGCGCAGGACTACGGTTATCTGCCGCGCGATTTCTACGACTTCGTGGATATCGTGCCGTCCGCCATTACCGAGCTGGCGCATTGGCAATTGCAGGGATATGCGCTGATCGTGCCACACGTCCTTGACAAACGGTACGCCATTGAGGAGATTCGGTAGTCGTTACAGGGAGGTTGTGACAGGTTACTGATCGAACGTGTGTTTTTATCGTTCCGGCGCGGTGTCCGCGGTCATGGTACCAGGGCATTGGCGCGTGTTGCGATTCACCAGGGAGCAAAGGGAGTCAAGAAAAACAATAAGGGAATGACAGGGAGGCGTCATATGCCATTTCCAGCGTGGCGAATTGGTGACGAACATAATGAGATTCCTGAAAAGAAAGCCCTCTGGGCACAGCAATGATCACGACGGGGATATTCGGGGCGGTAGCAATGAACTTGCCCCCGGGGCGCATCTCCCGAACAACGCCGTTCTGACCTACGGCCAGGCCGTGGGCCACCGAAGTGGCGATCCGTGTGCGTTCTGGTCCTTTGCCGTGGCCCGGGTGGGTGCGGCGCTCTCCAGTCACGGTGTGCGCGTGCCGGTGGGTTTCTACCTGGATGCCCCCGTCCTGCAGCACTTCCTGCACCACAACGGGCTCCACGCCCGCCTCATGGCCCTCGTCGAGGGTGACGAGCTGGCCTTGGTGCGCGCCGCCGAAACCCTGCCGCAGCAGGTGGCGCGGCTCATCGGCCAGGCCCGCTTCCCGCAGGATCTGGCGATGGCCGTGCAGCGCCGGTACCGTAATCTCCTCTCCGGCGATGGCGAGGGGCTGAGTGTGACCGTCAGCGCCAGCATCGCGCCGCTGGCGGGCGACCGGGCCGGCCCCGCCTACGGCGACGCTATCCGCCTGCACATCGGCTCCTGGCCAGAGGTGTTGCCGGCCTGCCGGGACCTGTACGCCCAGCTCATCGCCGAGGCCATCGTCACGCGCCGCCTGCGCACCGCCGACGACCTGCGCCGGCTGCCGCTGGTGGTGCAGGTGCAACGCACCGTGCCGGCCAGCCACTCCGTGTCCGGCACCCTGCAGACCTGCGACCCCGAGACCGGCTTCGACGGGGTGATCACCATCGCCGCCACCCGTGGCCTGGTCGAGGCCCTGCATCGCGGTGACGTGACGCCGGACGAATACGCCGTCTTCAAGAAGAACCTGCATGGCGGCAATGCCCCCATCCTGCGTCGCCGCCTGGGACGCAAGGGCGTGGCGCGCGTGGCCAGCGGACGTCCCTATCCCGACACCACGCGGGCCGAGCCGGTGGCCCTGGAAGAACGCCAGCGCTTCACTCTGTGCGACGATGAAATCCTGCTGCTGGCCCATCAGGCGTGTCTGGTGGAGATGTTCTGTGCCGAGAGGACCGGGCGGGCCTTGCCGCTGCGCATCGACTGGGCACGCGACGAGGCCAGCGGCGAGATCTACCTGCTGCAGGTGCGGCCGGAGATACTGGGGCCGGTGCCGCAGCGTGGCAGCTACCGAGAGTTCCGGTTGCTGGAGCAAGCCTGGACACGGGTGGAGGGCACCTGCGCCGGGGGTGGGGTGGCCACCGGCAAGGCGCGCGTGCTCACCAGCCCCGAGCAGGTCGCCGCCGTGGAGCCGGGCGAGATCCTGGTAGTGCCCCAGGCGGGGCCGGAGTGGCTGCCGCTGCTGTCACGCGTGGCCGGGCTGGTCACCGACGAGGGCTCCTGCTGCAGTCCGGCCACGGTCCAGGCGCGTGCCCTGCGCCTGCCGGCGGTGGTGGGCTGTGGCGATGCCACCCGCCGGCTGCGCAATGGCGAGCAGGTGACCCTGGCCTGCATCGACGCCGAGCGTGGTCGCGTGCTGGCCGGCGAGGTGCCCCATTCCTGCGTGGAATGGGACCTGCACAACCTGCGCAAGACCTGCACGCGGCTGGTGCTGGACCTGTCCGAGCCGGAGCGGGCCTTTGAATACGCCACCCTGCCGGTGGGCGGGGTGGGCTTGGTGCGCATGGAGTACCTGATCCTGAAACACATCGGCGTCCATCCGCGCGCACTGCTGGAACACGCCAGCCAGACGGCCGATGTGCAGGCCTACATCGAGGAGCTGACGCGCGGTTACGACGACCCCGCCGAGTTCTACACGCAGCGCCTGGCCGAGGGCATCGGCACCATCGCCGCCGCCTTCTTCCCGCGCGAGGTGGTGGTGCGCCTGTCGGACTTCCAGTCCAACGAATACGCCGCCCTCTACGGTGGGGACCAGTACGAGGCGCACGAGGAGAACCCGCTGCTGGGCGTGCGTGGCGCCATGCGCTACTACGACAAGAAATTCGCCAAGGGCTTCGAGATGGAGTGCGAGGCCATCCGCCGCGTGCGCGAGCGCATGGGACTGACCAACCTGCACGTGGTGGTGCCCTTCGTGCGTTCCGTGGAAGAGGGGGCCAAGGTGTTGGCGCGCATGGCCAAACTGGGCCTGCACCGCGGCCGGGGCGGGCTCAAGATCCAGCTCATGTGCGAAACGCCGGCCAACGTGTTGCTGGCGGAGCAGTTCCTGGAGCTGTTCGACGGCTTCGCCATTGGCCTCAACGATCTGGTGCAGCTCACCCTGGGCATGGACCGCCACCTGCGCTCCTTCGACCTGCTCGATCCGCGCAATCACGCTGTGCAGAAACTGGTGGAGCGGGCCATCGAGGCCTGCCGCGAGGCCGGCAAGCCGGTAGGCATCTGCGGCGCGGTGCCCTCCAACCGCACCGAGATGACGCGCTGGCTGGTGCAGCAGGGCGTGGACAGCATCACCCTGGAGCCCAGCAGCTACTTCGACCTGTACCGCGTGGTGGCGCAGGCCGAGTCGGAGCTGTTCGAGAGCAACACCCAGGAGATTGCCGCGCGGGTCAAGATCCCTGCCTGAACAGCCTGCCGGCGGCGGGCCGTCCCGGTCCACTCCGATGGGCGCAAGGCCCGACCCGGGGCGACGTGGGCGGCCATCGCCGTGCCCCCGCGGGCGGTCTCAGCCCTCCGTCAGATAGCGCGCCAGCAGCACCGGCTCGTCCGGGCGCACACCCGGCAGCGGCACCTGCACCACGTGGCCGCTGCCGGGCGCCACCTCCACCGGCCGGCCGTCGCGGTCGCGCAGCTCGGCAAGCACCAGGTCGCGGTTGCCGGACGGGCACACCACCTCCAGCCGGTCGCCCACCGCAAAGCGGTTCTTCACGTCCACCGTGGCCAGATTGCTGGCCGCGTCGAAGGACAGCACCTCGCCCACGAACTGCTGACGGCGGCTGCGCGACACCCCGGCCAGGTAGCTCTGGTACTCCTGCGGGTGGTGGCGGCGGTAGAAGCCGTCCGTGTAGCCGCGGTTGGCCAGGTTCTCCAGCGTGCCCAGCAGGCGCTCGTCGAAGGGCCGCCCGGCCAGGGCGTCGTCGATGGCCTGCCGGTAGCTCTGCACGGTGCGCGCGACGTAGTAGTGCGACTTGGTGCGCCCCTCGATCTTCAGGCAGTCCACGCCGATCTCCACCAGCCGCTGCACGTGCTCCACGGCGCGCAGGTCGCGCGAGTTCATGATGTAGGTGCCGTGCTCGTCCTCCATGATGGGCATCTGCTCGCCCGGGCGGGTGGTCTCTTCCAGGAAGTACACCTGCTGCGCCGCCGGGTGCCGCTCCCCGGCCGGGCGGCAGGTGCCGGCGGCGTCCTCCTCGGCTGGCGTGAGGCGGTATTCCCAGCGGCAGGCGTTGGTGCAGGTGCCCTGGTTGGGATCGCGGTGGTTGAAGTAGCCGGACAGCAGGCAGCGCCCCGAGTAGGCGATGCACAACGCGCCGTGCACGAACACCTCCAGCTCCACGTCGGGGCAGGTTTCGCGGATCTCGGCGATCTCCCCCAGCGAGAGCTCCCGCGACAGGATGATGCGCTGCACCCCCGCGTCGCGCCAGAAGCGCACCGCCGCGTAGTTGACCGTGTTGGCCTGCACCGACAGGTGGATGGGCAGCTCCGGCCAGGCCTCGCGCGCCAGCATGATCAGCCCCGGGTCGGCCATGATGAGCGCGTCAGGCCCCCATTCCACCACCGGCGCCAGGTCGCGCAGGAAGCTGCGCACCTTGCCGTTGTGGGGCATGACGTTGACGGTGAGGAAGAACTGGCCGCCCAGGTGATGTGCCTCCTCGATGCCCTGGCGCAGGGTGTCGCCGTGGAACTCGTTGTTGCGCACGCGCAGGCTGTAGCGCGGCTGGCCGGCGTACACCGCGTCGGCGCCGAAGGCGAAGGCATGGCGCAGGCTCTTCAGCGAGCCGGCGGGGGCGAGCAGTTCGGGTCTCTTCACGATCAGGGCGTGGCAGGGGGAAAGGGCGGGATTCTAGCGCAGCGGGATAGTTGTCACCCTATTTTGCTTGGCCCCCTCCGGGATCTCCACTAGGCTTGAGTGGTCGAAATTCGACGACCAACGGAGGACGGACCATGCGCAAGATCACACTGGGCGCGCTCGCCCTGACCCTGTGGCTGCCGCTGGCGGCGGGCGCTGACGAGGCGGCCCCCGAGAACTACATCAAGTACCGCCAGCAGTACATGACCGCCCTCGGCGGGCACGTGGGCGCCAGCGCGCAGATCGTGCGCGGCCGCGTGGCGCCCGAGGGCCATCTGGCGCGCCACGCCGCCGCCATCGCCGAGCTGACCCGCGACCTCACCGTGTTGTTCCCGGAGGACTCCGACTTCGGCGAGACCGAGGCCAAGGAGAACATCTGGAGCGAGTGGAAGGCCTTCCAGCAGGCCGCCCGGCGCGCCGCCAAGGCCGGCCAGGCCTTCCAGGCCGCCGTGCAGGGTGGCGACAAGGCGGCCATCGGCCAGACCTTCCGCGACCTGGGCAAGGCCTGCAAGGGCTGCCACAAGAAGTTCCGCAAGAAGAAGGCGGAGGACGCGGACTGAGCGGACCGGACGTCGGTGCAGCGGGGTGGGGTGAGGCGCGGTGAGCACCAGGAACTGGCTGTTGCTCTTTCTGGCCCTGTTGCTGGGCACACTGTTCACCCTCTGGCTGCTGTCGCGCTCCCCCCGCGTCGGCCCGCTGCCGTCGCTGGACGACGAGCAGCGCGCGGCCCTGCTGGCGCGCGGCCGCCATCTGGCCGCCGCGGCCGGGTGCGAGAACTGCCACACCGACCGCGAGGGCGGCGGCCCGGCCCTGGCCGGCGGGCCGGCCATCGACACCCCCTTTGGCCGCTTCCGCGCCCCCAACATCACCCCCGACCCGGTCACCGGCATCGGCCGCTGGCGCGAGGTCGACTTCCTGCGCGCCATGCGCTACGGCGTGGGGCCGGGCGGGCGCCACCTCTACCCCGTCTTCCCCTACACCAGCTACACGGGCATGACCGACACCGACCTGCGCGCCCTGTGGGTGTGGCTGCGCAGCGTG
>JALVPS010000454.1 GCA_027031685.1 Gammaproteobacteria bacterium
TGCCCTGCGCCGACAGCGACTTTCCCACCGTGCCGTCGGTGGTGGCCGTCTGGAACGCCGCCAACTGGTACGAGCGTGAGGCCTTCGACCTGTTCGGCATCGTCTTCGAGGGCCATCCCGACCTGCGCCGCATCCTCACCGACTACGGCTTCGTGGGCCATCCCTTCCGCAAGGATTTCCCGCTCACCGGCCACGTGGAGATGCGCTACGACCCGGAGGCGCAGCGCGTGGTGTACCAGCCGGTGAGCATCGAGACGCGCGTGCTGGTGCCCAAGGTGATCCGAGACGACGAGCGCTGCGAGCGCCCCGCGCCCCCGGAGGCCGGCAATGCCTGAGATCCGCAACTTCACCCTCAACTTCGGCCCCCAGCACCCGGCCGCCCACGGCGTGCTGCGCCTGGTGCTGGAGATGGACGGCGAGGTCATCCAGCGCGCCGACCCGCACATCGGCCTGCTGCACCGCGGCACCGAGAAGCTGGCCGAGAACAAGCCCTACAACCAGTCCATCGGCTACATGGACCGGCTCGACTACGTGTCCATGATGTGCAACGAGCACGGCTACGTGCTGGCCATCGAGAAGCTGCTGGGCATCGAGCCGCCGCGCCGCGCGCAGTACATCCGCGTCATGTTCGACGAGATCACGCGCCTGCTGAACCACCTGCTGTGGCTGGGCGCGCACGCCCTGGACGTGGGCGCCATGACCATGTTCCTGTACTGCTTTCGCGAGCGCGAGGACCTGATGGACGCCTACGAGGCCGTCTCCGGCGCGCGCCTGCACGCCACCTACTACCGGCCGGGCGGGGTGTACCGCGACCTGCCGGACCGCATGCCGCAGTACCAGCCGTCGCGCTACCGCAGCGAGGCCGAGGTGAAGCGCCTCAACGAGGCGCGCAGCGGCACCTTGCTCGACTTTCTGGAGGGCTTCACCGAGCGCTTCCCCGGCTACGTGGACGAGTACGAGACGCTGCTCACCGACAACCGCATCTGGAAGCAGCGCACCGTGGGCATCGGCGTGGTGTCGCCCGAGCGGGCCCTGCAGATGGGCTTCACCGGCCCCATGCTGCGCGGCTCCGGCGTGGAGTGGGACCTGCGCAAGAAACAGCCCTACGAGGTGTACGACGAGCTGGAATTCGACATCCCGGTGGGCACCAACGGCGACTGCTACGACCGCTACCTGGTGCGCGTCGAGGAGATGCGCCAGGCCAACCGCATCATCCGCCAGTGCATCGACTGGCTGAAGAAGAATCCCGGCCCGGTGATGATCGACGATCACAAGGTGGCCCCGCCCCGCCGCGAGGCCATGAAGACCGACATGGAGGCCCTCATCCACCACTTCAAGCTGTTCACCGAGGGCTACTGCCTGCCGGCCGGCGAGGCCTACGCCGCCGTGGAGCACCCCAAGGGCGAGTTCGGCGTGTACCTGGTGTCCGACGGCGCCAACAAGCCCTACCGGGTCAAGGTGCGCGCGCCGGGCTTCGCCCACCTGCAGGCGCTGGACGAGATGTCCCGCGGCCACATGCTCGCCGACGTGGTGGCCATCATCGGCACGCAGGACATCGTATTCGGGGAGATCGACCGCTGATGGCAGACCTGACCACCCGCAACCGCGCCGACCGGCTGCCGGAGGCCGTGCGCGCCGAGATCGACGAGTGGCTGACCCGCTACCCGCCCGACCAGCGCCGCTCGGCCGTGTTGGCCGCCCTGCGTGCCGTGCAGCACCACGACCCGCAGCACTACCTGTCCACGGAGATGATGGACGCCGTGGCCGACTACCTCGGCCTGCCGGAGATCGCCGTGTACGAGGTGGCCAGCTTCTACTCCATGTTCAACCTCAAGCCGGTGGGGCGGCACGAGATCTCGGTGTGCACCAACATCTCCTGCATGCTGCGCGGGGCCGACGAGATCGTCGCCCACCTGGAGAAGCGGCTGGGCATCAAGCTGGGCGAGAGCACGCCCGACGGCCGCTTCTACCTCAAGAAAGAGGAGGAGTGCCTGGCCGCCTGCTGCGGCGCGCCCATGATGCAGGTGGACCACGTGTACTACGAAGACCTGACGCCCGAGAAGGTCGACGAGATCCTGGACAAGCTGGACTGACGCCATGGTGAATCAGGTCTGTTTCGCGACGCTGCAGTTCGAGGAGGCGCCCTACAGCTACGAGAACTACCTCAAGCTGGGCGGCTACGAGGCCTGGCGGCGCATCCTGGAGGAGAAGATCCCTCCCGAGGAGGTGATCGAGGAAGTCAAGCGCTCCAACCTGCGCGGGCGGGGCGGGGCCGGCTTCCCCACCGGCCTCAAGTGGAGCTTCATGCCGCGCCAGGCGCCGGGCCAGAAGTACATCGTGTGCAACTCGGACGAGTCCGAGCCGGGCACCTGCAAGGACCGCGACATCCTGCGCTTCAACCCCCACGCCCTGGTGGAGGGCATGGCCATCGCCGGCTACGCCATCGGCGCCACCGTCGGCTACAACTACATGCGCGGCGAGTTCCTGGACGAGCCCTACCGGCGCTTCTCCCAGGCCGTGCGCGAGGCCTACGAGCACCGCCTGCTGGGGCGCGACATCCTGGGCAGCGGGGTGGACTTCGACCTCTACCCCACGCTGGGCGCCGGCGCCTACATCTGCGGCGAGGAGACGGCCCTGCTGGAGTCGCTGGAGGGCAAGAAGGGCCAGCCGCGCTTCAAGCCGCCGTTCCCCGCCAACTTCGGCCTGTACGGCCGCCCCACCACCATCAACAACACCGAGTCGCTGGCCTCCGTGCCCACCATCCTGCGCAAGGGCGGCGAGTGGTTCGCCAAGCTGGGCGTGGAGAAATCGGGCGGCGAGAAGCTGTTTTCGGTGTCCGGCCACGTGGCCCGGCCCGGCAACTACGAGATCCCCCTCGGCACCCCCTTCGCCGAGCTGCTGGAGATGGCCGGCGGCATCTGGAAGGGGCGCAAGCTCAAGGCGGTCATCCCGGGCGGCTCCTCGGTGCCGGTGGTGCCGGGCGAGGTGATGATGACCGTCAACATGGACTACGACTCCATCGCCAGCGTCGGCTCCATGCTCGGCTCGGGGGCGGTCATCGTCATGGACGAGACCACCGACATGGTGCAGGCCCTGCGCCGCCTGTCGCGCTTCTACTACTCCGAGTCCTGCGGCCAGTGCACGCCCTGCCGCGAGGGCACCGGCTGGCTGTACCGCATGCTGACGCGCATCGTGGAGGGGTGCGGCCGGCCCGAGGACCTGGAGAAGCTGGACAACGTGGCGGCCCGCATCCAGGGGCGCACCATCTGCGCCCTGGGGGACGCCGCCGCCATGCCGGTGCGCAGCTTCCTCGAGCACTACCGGCACGAATTCGCCTACTACATCGAACACGGCCGCAGCATGCTGGCCGACCAGGGCGTCTCCGGGGAGGCTGCCTGACCGGGCGGGTGAGCAGAACATGAGCGAACAGGAACTGATCTCGCTGGAAATCGACGGCATCGAGGTGCAGGTGGCGCCGGGCAGCATGGTGATCCAGGCGGCCGACGCGGCCGGCATCGAGATCCCGCGCTTCTGCTACCACCCCAAGCTGTCGGTGGCCGCCAACTGCCGCATGTGCATGGTGGAGGTGGAGAAGGCGCCCAAGCCCCTGCCGGCCTGCGCCACGCCCGTCACGCCGGGCATGAAGGTGTTCACCCGCTCGCCGCTGGCGCGCGAGGCACAGCAGGGCACCATGGAGTTCCTGCTCATCAATCACCCGCTGGATTGCCCCATCTGCGATCAGGGCGGCGAGTGCGAGCTGCAGGATGTGGCCCTGGGCTACGGCAGCGACGTATCCCGCTACACCGAGGCCAAGCGCGCCGTGCGCGACAAGGACATCGGCCCGCTCATCGCCACGGAGATGACACGCTGCATCCACTGCACGCGTTGCGTGCGCTTTGGCGAGGAGATCGCCGGCCTGCGCGAGCTGGGCGCCACCGGCCGCGGCGAGCACATGGAGATCGGCACCTTCGTGGCGCGCAGCATCGCCTCCGAGCTGTCCGGCAACGTCATCGACCTGTGCCCGGTGGGGGCGCTCACCGCCAAGCCGTCGCGCTACCAGGCGCGCGCCTGGGAGCTGGTGGAGCACGCCAGCCTCAGTCCCCACGACGCCGTGGGCAGCAACACCGCCATCCACACCCGCAACGGCCGCATCGTGCGCGTGGTGCCGCGCGACAACGAGGCCATCAACGAGTGCTGGATCAGCGACCGCGACCGCTTCGCCTACCAGGGCGTGTACGCCGCCGACCGCGTCACCGCCCCCCTGCTGAAACAGGACGGCGAGTGGCGCGAGGTGGGCTGGGAGACGGCCCTGGTGGCCGTGAGCGAGCGCCTGCGCGGCTTCGACCCGGCCGAGGTGGGCGCCCTGCTGTCGCCCAACGAGCCGCTGGAGTCGCTCTACCTGGCGCAGAAATACCTGCGCGGCCTGGGCGTGACGGCCATCGACCACCGCGTGGCGCAGGTAGACTTCCGCGACGACGCGGCGCGCCCGCTGTTCCCCTGGCTGGGCTGCGCCATCCCCGAGCTGGAGCAGCAGCAGGCCGTGCTGCTGGTGGGCGCCCACCTGCGCAAGGACCAGCCGCTGCTGGGCCACCGCCTGCGCAAGGCGGCCCTGCGCGGCGCCCGCGTGCACGCCATCAACCTGCGCGCCTTCGAGCCCAACCTGCCCATGGGCGAGCAGATCGCCGCCGGCCCGGCCGGCATGGTGGCGGCCCTGGCCGGGGTGGTGCGCCACTGCCTGGACTTCCGCGGCGTGGCCCATCCGCCGGCGCTGGCCGCCCTGCTGGCCACGGCCGAGGCGGGGCCGCGCGAGCAGGCCATCGCCGCCGACCTGCTGGAGCACGAACGGGTGCTGGTGCTGCTGGGCAGCGAGGCGGCCGCTTCGTCCGAGGCCGCCGCCCTGCGCGCCCTGGCCAACGCCCTGGCCGAGGGGCTGGGCTGCACGCTGGGCTTCGCGCCGCAGTTCGGCAACGAGGCCGGCGCCTGGCTGGCTGGCGCCGTGCCCCACCGCAAGGCGGCCGGCCTGCACGTGGAGCCGGCCGGCGCCGATGCCCGCACCATGCTGGAACAGCCGCGGCGGGCCTACGTGCTGGCCGGGCTGGAGACGGCCGATTTCGCCCTCGGCGGCCAGGCCCTGGCCGCCCTGCGCGCGGCGGACTACGTGGTGGTGCTGGGCGCCTACGCCGACGACGCCCTGCGCGAGGTGGCCGACGTGATCCTGCCGCTCGGCACCTGGGCCGAGACGGGCGGCACCTGGGTCAATCTGGAGGGGCACTGGCAGAGCGTGCGCCCCGCCGTGCGCCCCCTGGGCGAGGCACGCCCCGGCTGGAAGGTGTGGCGCATGCTGGGCAGCCTGGCCGGCCTGGAGGGCTTCGCCCAGGTGGACGTGCGCGAGGTGCGCGACGAGCTGGCGGCCCTGTTCCCGGACGACCTGCGCTTCTCCAACCAGGCCACGGCGACGGTAGCGCTGGCCGCGCCGGCCCCCGCCGAGGGGCTGCAGCGCGTCTCGGCGCCCGGCATCTACGCGGTGGACGCGGTCACCCGCCGCGCCCCCGCCCTGCAGGCCACGCCGGACGGGCAGGCGGCCGCGGCGGCGGTGCTCAACCCGGCCGACGCTGAGGCCCTGGGCGTGCTGGCCGATGACGCCGTGCTGCTGGCCCAGGACGGGCAGGAATGGGAGATGCCGCTGGCGCTGGACGAGGGCGTGCCGGCCGGCTGCGTGTTCACTACCTGGGGCCTGCCGGCCACGGCCGGCATGGGCAGCGCCTTCGGCCCCGTTACCCTGCGCAGGACGAAGCCATGACGGAGATGCTCACCAGCCTGCTTGGCTTTCTGCCCCACTGGGCGGTGCTGACCCTGGTCACGCTCATCAAGATCGTGATCATCGTCGCCCCGCTCATGCTGGCGGTGGCCTATCTGACCTACGCCGAGCGCAAGGTGATCGGCTACATGCAGGTGCGCCTCGGTCCCAACCGGGTGGGGCCCAAGGGCTGGCTGCAGCCCATCGCCGACGCCCTCAAGCTGATGACCAAGGAGGTGGTGCTGCCGGACAACGCCAACCGCTTCCTGTTCCTCATCGCCCCCATGCTGTCGCTGGGGCCGGCGCTGGCGGCCTGGGCGGTGGTGCCCTTCGACGACGGCTGGGTGCTGGCCGACATCGATGCCGGCCTGCTGTACGTGCTGGCGCTCACCTCGCTGGGGGTGTACGGGGTGATCATCGCCGGCTGGGCCTCCAACTCCAAGTACGCGCTGCTCGGCGCGCTGCGCTCGGCGGCGCAGATCGTGGCCTACGAGATCGCCATGGGCTTCGCCCTGGTGGGGGTGCTCATGGCCGCCGGCAGCCTCAACCTGGGCGACATCGTGCGCGCCCAGCACGGCGGCGTGCTGCACTGGTTCTTCCTGCCGCTCATCGGCCTGTTCTTCGTGTACTTCATCTCCGGGGTGGCGGAGACCAACCGCGCCCCCTTCGACGTGGCGGAGGGCGAGTCGGAGATCGTGGCAGGCTTCCACGTTGAGTACTCGGGCATGGCCTTTGCCGTGTTCTTCCTGGCCGAGTACGCCAACATGATCCTCATCGCCGCCCTCACCACCATCATGTTCTGGGGCGGCTGGCTGTCGCCGCTGGAGGGCATCCTGCCCCAGGCGGTGTTCGACATCCCGGTGCTGGGCAGCCTGCTGGGGCCCGGCATCCACTGGTTCGTGTTCAAGACGGCCTTCTTCCTGCTGCTGTTCCTGTGGTTCCGGGCCACCTTCCCGCGCTACCGCTACGACCAGATCATGCGCCTGGGGTGGAAGGTGTTCATTCCCGTGACCATCGTCTGGCTGACCGGGGAGGGCCTGGCGGTGGCCCTGGGCTGGCGGCCCTGGCTGTGAGGGGGATCCGATGCAGACGGTAAAGCAATTTCTCAAGAGCTTCATGTTCCTGGAGCTGCTCATGGGCCTGCGGCTCACGGGGCGCTACCTGTTCTCGCGCAAAATCACCGTGCAGTACCCGGAGGAGAAGACGCCCCAGTCGCCGCGCTTCCGCGGCCTGCACGCCCTGCGCCGCTACCCCAACGGTGAGGAGCGCTGCATCGCCTGCAAGCTGTGCGAGGCGGTCTGCCCGGCGCTGGCCATCACCATCGAGTCGGAGGAGCGCCCGGACGGCACGCGCCGCACCACGCGCTACGACATCGACCTGTTCAAGTGCATCTTCTGCGGCTTCTGCGAGGAGGCCTGCCCGGTGGACTCCATCGTCGAGACGCGCATCTTCGAGTACCACTTCGAGCAGCGCGGCGAACAGATCATGACCAAGGACAAGCTGCTGGCCATCGGCGACCGCTTCGAGGCGCAGATCGCCGCCGACCGGCTGGCCGACGCGCCCTACCGCTGAGCGCGCGGCCCCCACACAGGAACCCGGAACGACATGACTTTTCAGGCCTTCCTCTTCTATCTGTTCGGCACCATCACGGTGCTGGCCGCGCTGCGCATGATCACCGTGCGCAACCCGGTGCACGCGGCGCTGTTCCTGGTGCTCACCTTCGTCAGCGCGGCCGCCCTGTGGCTGCTGCTGGAGGCGGAGTTCCTGGGCATGCTGCTGGTGCTGGTGTACGTGGGGGCGGTGATGGTGCTGTTCCTGTTCGTGGTGATGATGCTGGACATCAACATCGCCCAGATGCGCGAGGGCTTCGCCCGCTACCTGCCGCTGGGCATCGTGGTGGCCGGCGTGATGGTGGCGGAGATGGCCCTGGTGCTCACCGAGCGCCTGTTCCGCGTGGCTCCGCCGCCGGGGGCACCGGCCGGCACCAGCAACACCAGGGCGCTGGGCGAGGTGCTGTACACGGACTACGTCTATCCCTTCGAGATCGCGGCGGTCATCCTGCTGGTGGCCATCATCGCCGCCATCGCCCTCACCCTGCGCCGCCGCGCGGGCACCAAGTACCAGAACCCGGCGCGGCAGATCCGCGTCACGCGCGGCGAGCGCATCCGCCTGGTGCGCATGCCGGCCGAGAAGAAAGCGGAGCGCGTCGAGCCATGACCATCACCCTGTCGCACTACCTGGTGCTGGGAGCGATCCTGTTCGCGCTGAGCGTGGCGGGCATCTTCCTCAACCGCAAGAACGTCATCGTGCTGCTCATGAGCATCGAGCTCATGCTGCTGGCGGTGAACATGAACTTCGTGGCCTTCTCCCACTTCCTGGGGGACATCGCGGGGCAGGTGTTCGTGTTCTTCATCCTCACCGTGGCCGCCGCCGAGGCGGCCATCGGGCTGGCCATCCTGGTGGTGCTGTTCCGCAACCGCCACACCATCAATGTCCAGGATCTGGACGAGATGAAGGGGTGATGCCGTGGAACTGATCTATCTCGCCATCCCGCTCTCCTGCCTGATCGGCGCCGCCATCGCCGGGCTGTTCGGCGGCCGCATCGGCCGCGCCGGGGCACGCACGGTGACCATCGCCGGCGTGGCGGTGGCCTTCCTGCTCTCGCTGGTGACCTTCAAGCACATCGTGCTGGACGGCCACGGGCCGTACAACGGCACGGTCTACCGCTGGGCCTTCACCGACGGGCTGGCCATCCAGGTGGGCTTCCTCATCGACAGCCTGACGGCGCTGATGATGGTGGTGGTCACCTTTGTGTCGCTGGCGGTGCACGTGTACACCATCGGCTACATGGCCCACGACGAGGAGAACTGGCCGGACTACAGCCGCGCCGGGCGCAACAGCTACCAGCGCTTCTTCAGCTACATCTCGCTGTTCACCTTCTCCATGCTCATGCTGGTGATGGCCAACAACTTCATGCAGCTGTTCTTCGGCTGGGAGGCGGTGGGCCTGGTGTCCTACCTCCTGATCGGCTTCTGGGCGGTGCGCGACTCGGCGGTGTACGCCAACCTGAAGGCCTTCCTGGTCAACCGCGTGGGGGACTTCGGCTTCCTGCTGGGCATCGCCACGGTGCTGTTCTTCACCGGCAGCCTGGACTACGCCACGGTGTTCGAGCGCGCGCCGCAGCTGGCCGAGGGGCGCATCG
>JALVPS010000455.1 GCA_027031685.1 Gammaproteobacteria bacterium
CCGCAGCCGGGCTACCGCGCCGGCGGGGCGCTGGTCATCGTGCTGGACATGTCGCCGTCCATGAGCGCCGCCGACCTGCCGCCGGCGCGCCTGATGCGGGCGCGCCTGAAGATCGAGGACCTGCTGCGCCGCCGGCGCGAGGGGCAGGTGGCCCTGCTGGTGTTTGCCGACGTGCCCTACCTGGTGGCGCCGCTCACCGAGGACGTGGCCACCCTCACCAACCTGCTGCCGGCCCTGCGGCCGGACATCCTGCCCGCCTCCGGCGACGACGCCGCCCCCGCCCTGCGCCGCGCCGCCGCCCTGCTGCGGGACGGCGGGGCGCGCCACGGCGACGTGCTATTGCTGACCGATGGCATGGCGGACTTCACGGCCGCCCTGGACGCGGCGCGCGCCCTGGCCCGCGCCGGCCACCGGCTGGGCGTGATCGGTGTGGGCACGCCCCAGGGGGCGCCCGTCACCGCGCCCGGTGGCGGCGGCACCGTCATGGCCCGGCTGGACGAGGCGCGCCTGGCCGAGCTGGCCCGGGCCGGCGGCGGCCGCTACCACCGCCTGAGTGTGGACGACAGCGACCTGGCCGCCGTGCTCCCGCCGGGGGCGGCGCGCGCGCTGGACGCCGCCCGCCGCAGCCAGGCGCGCGTGCAGCGCTGGCTGGACCGCGGCGCCTGGCTGCTGCCGCCCCTGCTGCTCATCGCCGCCCTCGGCTTCCGGCGCGGCTGGCTGGGCGTGCTGCTGCTGTGCAGCGTGGCCCTGCCGCCCCCGGCCCGCGCCGCCGGCTGGCAGGACCTGTGGCTGCGCCCCGACCAGCAGGGCTATCGCGCCCTGCAGCACAAGCAGCCGGCCGCCGCCGTGCAGCGCTTCCGCGACCCCTTCTGGCGCGGCGTGGCCCAGTACGAGGCCGGCGACTACCGGGCCGCCGCCGAGACCTTTGCCACGCTGCCCGGCCCGGAGGCGGCGTACAATCGGGGCAACGCCCTGGCCCGCCTGGGCCGGCTGCGCGAGGCGGCCGAGGCCTATCGGCAGGCCCTGCGCCAGCAGCCGGACCACGCCGACGCCAGGGCCAACCTGGCCCTGGTGGAGCGCCTGCTGCGCCAGCGGCAGAAGGATCAACGGCAACCCCAGCAAGGGCAGAACCGGCAACACCAGCAGCAGGGGCAGGGTCAGTCGCAGGGCACGCCGCAGCAGGGCGCCCAACGGCAGCAGGGCCAGCAAGAGAACCAGGGGGCGCAACAGGGACAGCAGGATGGCCAGGGGACGCAGAAGCATCAGGGGCCGCAAAAGGACGCGGCAAGACAGAACGGCGCGGGCCAGCGAAAGGACCAGTCGGCCCGGCCGGAGGAAAAGGGCCAGCCCCGACCCCGGGCAGGCCGGCAGCCGCAGCCGAGCCCGGCGGAGAAGCCGCAACCGGGCGCCCGCGCCGGGGAACGGCCGCAGGCCGCCTCCGGTCGGCAGGGCAGCCAGGCCGGGCAGCGGCAGGCGGAGCAGGCCGCCGACGAGGCCGCCCGCGCCCGTCAGGACGTCATGCCCCAGGCGGGGCGGCCCGCGGCCCCCGGCCAGCGCGGCGCCGGCGGGGAAGACGTCCATCTGGAGGAGTGGCTGCGGCAGGTGCCCGATGACCCGGCGGGCCTGCTGCGCCGCAAGTTCCTGCTCGAATACCTGCGCCGTCACCCGGCGCCCGCACAGTGAGAGAGCGCATCATGAGGCCGACCGCACCGATCCACCCGCGCCTGTCCACCCCGGCCCGTCTGGGGCTGGTCCTGCTGCTGTGGCTGCTGGCCCTGCCGGCCCTGGCCGGGGTCACGGCGCGCCTGGACCGCGACCGGGTGGTGGTGGGGGACACGGTGCAGCTGCGCATCGAGGCCAGCGGCCGGGTGCGCGGCCGCCCCGACACCACGCCGCTGGAGAAGGACTTCGAGGTGCTGGGCATGGGCAGTGGCAGCTCGGTGACCGTCATCAACGGCCGCGTGGACGCGCGCACCACCTGGACCGTCACCCTGCGCCCGCGCCGCACCGGCCGGCTCACCATCCCGCCGCTGGCGGTGGCCGGGGAGAAGACGCCGCCGCTCACGCTCACCGTCACCCAGGCGCCGGTGGCCACGCCGGCCACGGGCGGCGACCTCTTTCTGGAGACCGAGCTGCGTCCCGCCAAGGGCTGGGAGCAGGGTCAGTTCCTGTACATCGTGCGCGTCTTCTACCGCAACCCCATCCGCAACGGCGACCTCAGCGAGCCCCGCCTCAAGGACGCCATCGTGCGCCGCCTGGGCAATGACCGCGAATACGGCGCCCAGCGCGGCGGGGTACGCTACAACGTGCTGGAGCGGCGCTCCGCCATCTTCCCTCAGTCACCGGGCAGGCTCACCGTGCCCGCGCCCGTGCTGGACGCCGAAGTGGTGGACCCCAGCCAGCGCCGGCGCGGCATGCGTGACTTCTTCGGCAATGATCCTTTCTTCAACGACCCGTTCTTCCGCAACGACCCCTTCGACCAGCTCTTTGCCCCCACCCGCCACGTGCGCGTGCGCGGCGAGGCCCGCACCGCGGAGGTGCAGCCGCGACCGGTCGGCTGGCAGGGGCCGTGGCTGCCCGCCCAGGGCCTGCAGGTGAGCCAAGCCTGGCAGCCGCCCGGCGGCCAGGTGCACGTGGGCGAGCCCGTCATCCGCATCGTGCGCCTCAGCGCCCAGGGGCTCGCCGGCGAACAGCTGCCGGACCTCACCCCGGCCGACGTGTCGGGCGCGCGGGTCTATCCCGACCCCGGCCGCGCCCAGGACGAGGTCACCGGCGAGGGCATCGTCGGCCGCCGCGAGCAGCGCATCGCCTACGTGCCCGAACGGGCCGGCCCGCTGGAACTGCCGCCCGTGGAAGTGCGCTGGTTCGACGTGCGCAGCGGCCAGCCGCGCACCGCCCGCCTGCCGGGCCTCGAGGTCACCGTGCTGCCGGCCCCGGCCGGCCAGACGCCCCCGCCGGCGCCCGCGGCCACGCCGCGCCC
>JALVPS010000456.1 GCA_027031685.1 Gammaproteobacteria bacterium
CCACGAGGCCACCCGCGTCATGTCCGCGCGCGGTCTGCAGAACTATCTGGAAGGCATCCGCGCCATGTGCGTCATGGGCAAGGGCGAGGACCTGGTGCTGGCCTACATCGAGGAGATGCCAGGCGTGACCAAGGAGGTGGGCGAGGACGTCATCCCGGACGTGGTGGAGGCGCTCATGCGGCTCGCCTCGCACACCTCCGGCACGGTCATCGCCCTGCTCATCTCCAACCTGCCGCTGGCCGCCCAGCGGCTGGGCGACATCGAGCTGGTGCGCGGCTTCCTGCACCTGGTCCACCAGCTGGCGGGCAAGGCCCCGCGTGGCCTGCGCCCCATGTTGGAGCACCTGGACGAGCTGCTCTCCAAACTCACCCTGGGCGGCCTGCGCCGCTGGGCGCTGTGGGGGGCGCAGGCCCACCAGCGCGACCTGGACGGGCAGATGAAGTACTTCGCGCTGGACAGCGAGTCCTCGCGCGCCGTGCTGCAGAAGGAGCGGCGCGGCACGCTGTTCGTGGACAACCAGCGCAAGCTCAACTTCTACCTGCGCGCGCTGTGGGGGCGCAGCTTCTTCATGCGCCCCACCTCCGGCGACTACGAGCGCCGCGAGGGCCTGCGCCCCTACATTGAGGACTTCCAGATCCACGTGCCGGACGCCTACGATGCCTTCGGGCCCATCCCCGGCATCGAGATCTACCGCGCCGCCGTGGCCCATTGCGCCGCGCACATGGTGTACACGCGCCAGCCCATCTCCGCTGAGCAGCTCTCGCCGGCGCAGATGAAGTTCATCGAGCTGTTCGAGGACGCCCGCATCGAGCACCTGGCGGCCAGCGAGTTTCCCGGCCTGGGCAAGCTGTGGCTGCGCTTCTACCGGGTGCTGCCCGAGGTGGACGACGCCGAGCGCCATCCGGCCCTGGACCTCATGGTGCGCATGGCACACGCCCTGCTCGACCCGGACCATCGCGACGCGCTGGAGGTGATCAACGCCCAGGCCGATGCCTTTCGCGCCGAGCTGGCCCGCGACCCGCACGACAACCGCATCAGCTGGAACGCCGGCATCGACTTCTACAACCGCGTCACCGAGCTGGCCCGCCTGCCCGGCCTGCGTGTGCTGGAGGACTGGCCGGTGCCCTACCGCGACGACAACCGTTACGTGTGGTACTTCGCCGAGACCGACTGGCAGAAGGGGGTGGACTATGTGCCCGCCCCGCAGCAGGTGCGCAAGTACGTCTCGGCCATCGAGATGGCCAACGAGGTGGACGTGGAGAACGCCGGCGACGACGCCCAGGAGGTGTGGGTGTGCGCCACCGAGTTCTTCCCCTACGAGGATGCCGGCGAGGCCACCGTCAGCTATAACGAGATGTGGGGCAAGGAGCCGGTGTCCGAGCCCTTCCACTACCAGGAATGGGACTATCACGTGCAGCTCTACCGCCCCGACTGGGCCACGGTCATCGAGCGCCGCCAGCCCAAGGGCGACCCGGAGGTGATGGACCGCATCCTGGAGAAGCACAAGCCGGTGGCCGCGCGCATCCGCCATCTCATCGACGCCCTGCAGCCGCAGGGGGTGGTGCGCCAGCGCGGCTTCGAGGACGGCGAGGAGATCGACCTCAACGCCGCCGTGCGCGCCTTCATCGACATCCGCCGCGGCGTCATGCCCGACCCGCGCATCAACATCCGCATCACGCGCCACGTGCGCGACCTGGCCATCGTGGTGCTCATGGACCTGTCCGAGTCCACCAACGAGCACCTGGTGAAGGACGACCCGGACAGCCCCACCATCCTCGACCTCACGCGCGAGTCCACCGGCCTGCTGGCCTGGGCCATTGACGCCATCGGCGACAACTTCGCCGTGCACGGCTTCGCCTCCGACGGCCGCCACGACGTGCAGTACTACCGCTTCAAGGACTTCCACCAGCCTTACGACGACGAGGCCAAGGCGCGCATGGCCGGCATGCAGGGCGGCCTGTCCACGCGCATGGGCGCCGCCCTGCGCCACGCCGGCTGGCACCTGAGCCAGCAGAGCGCCCAGAAGCGGCTGGTGCTGCTCATCACCGACGGCGAGCCGGCGGACATCGATGAACGCGATCCGCAATACCTGCGCCACGACGCCAAGAAGGCGGTGGAGGACCTGGCCAGCATGGGCATCTACACCTTCTGCCTGACGCTGGATCCGCAGGCCGACCGCTATGTGGCGCGCATCTTCGGTGAGAACCACTACGCCATCGTCGACCACGTGGAGCGCCTGCCGGAGCGGCTGCCGGCCGTGTTCGCCGCCCTCACCGGCTGAGCGCCGCCGGCGGCCGCGCAAAGCAAAGGGGCCTGTGCAGTGCACAGGCCCCTTTGCTTTTGGCGACCGACGCCGACGGGGTCAGGCCTTGATCTTGATGGTCAGCCAGAGGAGCAACGCGATGGAGATCGCCAGTCCCGCCAGGGTGGGCGCCATGACATCGTGCTGCCAGACGTGTTCGTGCAGATTCAGCCCCATGACGCCCCCAATGGTCCCCGAGATCAACGGCTTGGAAATGCCCATCCCTATGCCCTCCTTAGTGTGCAACGTGGATCGATGATGCCATCCGGGAAATCCTCTCCCGGCCCTTTGATTGTTAAAGAATATGCCCATTTTCGTGACATTTCACGCACATTCGTCCTGTCATCTGCTCCGCTCGTCCCCGTCTGGATCGGGAACGGCAGTGGCTACACCTACTTGGGACCGCGGGCGGCAAAAGGGTTGCGACCGGCCAGGACCGGCGGGCGCAATGACGCGATGACCGGCGCGCCACCGTACGGTAAAGCGAGAAATGCATCAAATCCCGCGCGGGGGGATTTGTAAATAATGATCGGAAGCGAGGGCGCCTCGCCCTCCAATATCAGGATCAGCGGACCCCCGATCCGCGACAGGGAGTGCACAATGGAAAGAAAAACGACTTTGTGGCAGGCCGATGCGGAGCTGTGGCGCGTAGTGCCCGTCTCACCCGACCGGCCCGCCGCCGAGGCACCCGATCAGACCCAGCAGTTCGACACCGAGCAGAAGGCCTGGCAGGCGCTGCGCGTGAACGCCGCCGAGCGGCTGGAGAAGGCGTTGGCGGCGCGCATGCGGGCCGAGTCGCGTCTGCTGGATGCCGAGGAGGAGGTGGAGCTGGCCATGCGCACCTTCCGCTGGGTGGAGCTGATGGAGCAGCGTGCCGCCGGGCAGGCCTGACGGCGGGCCGTCGACCCGATTCAACGGCCTGCTGGCAAAGCCGGTCAGCCGCGCAGCGGCACCACCCGTGCCCCACGCGGCGCCGGCCGGCGCGCATCCCGGCGCGCCAGCAGTTGCTGCGCCGCGCGCTGGAATTCGCCCACCAGGCGGCGCTGCACCTCGGCCAGCTCGGGGCGATAGAAGACGATGCGACAGGGCACCGGCCCGGCCAGCGAGTCGAGCGCGCCCGGGGGGGTGGGCTGCCAGGCCAGCTGCACCACGCGCCCGCCCTCGCCGTCCTGCACCATATAACCGCCCTGGGCGTCCACGAAGATCAGCTCCTCGGCGTCGATGACCGCCTGGAACTGCATGCTGCGGATGGGCACGAACACGCAGCCCGTGTCGCTGGCACGCAGCAGGCGGCGCGTCATGCGGTACAGGGGCAGGGGCATGGTCCAGTCCTGCCGGGCCAGGGCGCGCGGCCGGAAGAATACCTCGCGCACGGTGAATTTGCTCATCGCTCGCTCCAGCGGTGGACATCGCCTCAGCTTAGCAATCGGGCGCGGCACTGGAAAACGCCCGCCGGGCGGGCTTTAATGCCGGGCCGAGCCTCCACCGCGAGACACCCATGCCCCATGTACGCCGCGCCCTGCTGCTGGTGGCCCACGGCAGCCGCCGCGCCGCCTCCAACGAGGAGGTGCGGCGGGTGGCCGCCCGCCTGCATGCCACCGGCGCCTTCGACCACGTGGTGGCCGCCTTCCTGGAGCTGGCCGAGCCGGATATCCCCACTGGCATCGAGCACTGCCTGACGGCCGGCGTGGACGAGGTGCTAGTCTATCCCTATTTCCTCTCCGCTGGCCGCCACGTGAGCGAGGACATCCCGCGCGCGGTGGCGGCCAAGCAGGCCGAGCACCCGGACGCGCGCATCACCCTGGCCCCCCACCTGGGCGCCGCCGAGGGCATCGGCGAGGCCGTCCTGCGCCACGCCCGGCAGGTGCTGGAGGAACCGTGAGCGCGGCCCTGACGCGGGTGGACCTGCTGCGCCACGGCGAGCCGGAGGGCGGCCCGCGCTATCGCGGCTGTGGCATCGATGATCCGCTCAGCGAGACCGGCTGGGCGCAGATGTGGGCGGCGGTGGGGCCGCCCGAGGGGTGGCCCTGGCGGCGGGTGATCAGTTCGCCGCTGCGCCGCTGTCGCGCCTTTGCCGAGGCCCTGGCAGCGCGCGCCGGGCTGCCGCTGGATGTGGCGGAAGACCTGCGCGAGATCGGCTTCGGTCTGTGGGAGGGGCGCAACAAGCGTGAGGCGCGGGCGCTGGACCCGGTCGCCTGGGATGCCTTTTACGCCGACCCGGTGGCCCACCCGCCACCCGGCGCCGAGCCGGTGGCCGACTTCCAGCGCCGGGTGACGGACTGCTACCGGGAACTGGTGGTCGCCCATCGCGGCGAGCATTTGCTGGTGGTAGCCCACGCGGGGGTGCTGCGCGCCATCGTGGCGGAACTGCTGGGCGGCGGTCCGGCGGCCCTGTTCCGCCTGCAGATCGACTACGCCGGCATGGCCGGCATCGAACACGGCGGCCACTTCGGCGACCGCGTATGCTGGTTCAACGCCTCGCACACCGTCGTGCGTTGCACGGGGCGCTGACGGAGGAGGGCACCGAGCCGCCCCGGCAGCGGGGCCTCAGAGCCGATGTCCGTAGAAGCGGCGCCGGATGCGCCGATCATAGAAGCGGTAGCCCGCATACAGCCCCAGCAGCAGCCCCAGCAGCAGCGCGCCGCCGCCGATCAGGGCCTGGCGCTCCAGGCGCGCCCGATCCTCGTCCGCCTCACGGCGATCGTTCTTGAGGTGATACAGCTCCAGCTGGGCCTGCTCCAGCTGCTTGCGCAGCTTCCCCTTTTCGTTGAACAGATTGACGTTCTCCTGGTTGAGCTGCACCACCTTGTCCTCCAGCTGCTTGAGCAGGTTGGTGTTGATGCCCGAGTCCTTGAGCTGCTTCTCCAGCGCGGCGATGCGCTTTTCGCGTTCCGCCAGCTGCTTCTGCAGCGCCTCGAGCTGCTGCTGCAGCTCCGCCAGGCGCAGGGCGGCGGGCGGCTCCTTGACCAGGTAGGTGCGCTTCACCCAGCCCTCCTCGCCGGCCTCGGTGCGCACGCGGGCGTAACGGCCACGCTTCTCCAGCACGGTTAGGGCATCGCCGCTCTTGAGCGTGCGCAGCGCGGTGCTGGCACTATCCGGTTCGCTGTACAGGCGCAGGCGCAGGGTATCGGTGACGTAGCGTGTCTCCTCTTCCTCTTCGGCCAGGACGGGGCCGGCGAGCAGGCTGACGGCGAGCAGCAGCAGGAGGAACGGTCGCATTGCAACTCCTTGTCATGCGGGGTTGACGGGGTCCATGGGGCGCAGTTTACCCCGGCACGGCGCATAGTGGGCGGCAACTGGTCACGCCACCCGCCGCATCGGGCAGGAGGCGGGCCCCCCGGTGGCCTCTCACATCACCGGGCTTGCGGTTCCGCATCCGGCGGTTCATGAGACACGCTGGAGTCGTTGCACGGTGTGCGGGCCTACCGGGCCAGGTATCTCAAGGCGGTGGCCTGCCTGGGGAAGGACCGGGACGCCCTGCTGGCGATGATCTACAAGCCGGGGATGAGTGCCGAGCAGCACTGGCGTGGGATCCGTGGGGCCAGGCACCTGGCCAGGGTCATTGACGGTGTGACGTTCAAAGACGGCATCGAGGTGAACGGCAAGGCCGACACCGGCCACAGCAGGAGCGCCGCCTGATCAGGCCGTACACCAGATTCGACTATAGCTTATTGGCAATTCAGCGGACGCTGACCAGCTCGCTGCCCCGCTGCAGGATGCGCGCCACCCGGCCCTGCCACAGTTCGGCGAAGCGGGCGCGCTCCGCCGCGCTGGCCTCGCCTTGCAGCAGCTTGTGCATGAGCGACTGTTGGGCCGGGTCGGGCGGCACGGGCGATGGGTCGTAGTCCAGATCGACCTGTCGGCCGGTGTCGCGCCGCACGAGCCGGACGCTGGCGGGCAGCTCGCCGTGCCCGTAGCTGAGCAGGCCGCGCCGCGCGAAGCGCCCGCCCAGCCCCTGGAAGCCGCCCGGGCCGGCGGCGCTGGTGAGCATGCCTAGCACCATGCCGGTCACGCCGGTGGTGCCGGCGGTCTCGTGCTCGCGCAGCTGGACGGTGATGGCGCCGCGTTCCGGCAGCGCCTCGCCGTACAGGGCGGCCAGCCCGGTTGCGGCCATGAGCCATGCGCCGGCCACGGTGGGACAGGAATGCCCGGCCAGCTTGACCACGTCCACGTAGTGATAGGTCAGCAGGCCATCCTGGGCAGCGCCCAGGGTGGCCGCCAGCGGGTCGCGCAGCCGCAGGGGCGGCACGGCATCGAAAAAGTCGGGATAGGCGCTGTCATTCATGGCGCTCCAGGAGGGTGATGGGAAGGCGCGGCCCCCAGTCGGGCCGCGGTTCAGGCGACGGGCTGGGCGCGTGCCGGGGCGCCCAGGCCGATCTCCTCGTCGCTCAGGTAGCAGGCCGGGTCCTCAGCCCAGGGATCGCCCGTCAGCTGCAGGGCGCGCACGCGGGTGTTGCCGCCGCAGATGTCGAAGTGGGCGCACTGGCCGCAGCGCCCGCCGATGCGGCGGGGCCGGGCCTTGAGGCCGGCCATGATGGGATCGGAGGTGTCCTGCCAGATCTCGGAGAAGGGCCGCTCGCGCACGTTGCCCAGGTTGTAGTGCCACCAGAAGGTGTCGGGATGCACGTTGCCCAGGTTGTCGATGTTGGCGATGTTGACCCCGGAGCTGTTGCCGCCCCACTGCACCAGCTGGCGGCGTAGGTGCTCGGCCTGGGCCGGGAAGCGGCGGCGCGCCCAGTGGTAGAGGAACACGCCGTCGGCGTCGTTGTTGCCGGTGACGTATTCCTTGGGCCGCCCGGCGCGCAGCTGTGCCAGGCAGGTCTCGAACAGCAGCTCCATGGCCTGGCGGGTGGTGTTCAGCACCACGTCGGACTTGCGGTTGCGGTTGCCGCGCCCGGCGTAGTTGAGATGTGACAGGTAGAATTTGTCGATGCCCTCGTCCTCCACCAGCTGCAGCAGGGCGGGCAGCTCGTGGGCGTTGTCCTGGGTGAGGGTGAAGCGCAGCCCCACCTTGATGCCCGCCTCGCGGCACAGGCGCACGGCGCGCATGGACAGGTCGAAGGCGCCCTCCTTGCGGCGGAAGCGGTCGTGAGTCTCGCGGATGCCGTCGATGCTGATGCCCACGTAGTCGTAGCCGATGTCGGCGATGGGCGCGATGAGCGACTCGTCGATGAGCGTGCCGTTGGTGGACAGCCCGACGTAGAAGCCCATGGCCTTGGCGCGGCGGGAGATGTCGAAGATGTCCGGCCGCAGCAGGGGCTCGCCGCCGGACAGGATGAGCACCGGCACGCCGAAGGCCTTGAGGTCGTCCATGACGGTGTACACCTCCGCCGTGGACAGCTCGCCGGGGAAGTCGCGGTCGGCGGAGATGGAGTAGCAGTGCTTGCAGGTGAGGTTGCAGCGCCGCGCCAGGTTCCAGATGACCACCGGGCCGGGCGGCTGGCGGGCCGGGCCGAGCGGCGTGGGTTCGAGCAGCTCGCGGATGTACTGGGTCATGCGGAACATGGTGCGACTCCTGTGTGACAGGCGGTTCAGGTCTTGAGGCGCAGGCCCGTCTTTTTCAGTATGCGGCGGCTGTAGAGCACCTCGTGGCCGCGCTGGCGCTCGCCCAGCAGCTCGGCCATCTCGCGGATGCGCTCGGCCACCGCCTCGCGGGTGCGCTCGTGGACCATGGCGAACAGGTTGTAGGGCCAGTGCGGCGGGTGGCGCGGCCGCTGATAGCAGTGGCTCACGTAGTCCAGGCCCGCCAGCAGCCGGCCGGCCTCCGCCACGTGCTCGTCCGGCACGTCCCACACGCTCATGCCGTTGGCGCGATAGCCCAGCCGGTAGTGGTTGGGCACCACGCCGATGCGGCGGATGACGCCGTGCGCCAGCATGGTCTGCAGGCGCGCGCGCACCTCGGCGGGCGGTATGCCCAGCCGTTCGGCCAGGCGTCCCCACGGGTCCGGGTCCAGCGGCAGACCCGCCTGCGTGAGGCGGACGAGCTGGCGGTCGATGGCGTCCGGCTGCCACTCGCCCGGCGCAGGTCGGGTCGCCGCGGCCCCGCCCATCACTTGCAGGTCTGGCTGGAGAACCAGGCCGCCAGGTTCTCGATGTCCTGATCGCTCAGCCCGGCGGCCATGGCCTTCATGACGCCGTTGCTGCGCTCGCCGGACTTGTACTGGTGCAGCGCGCTCATGAGGTACTCGGCGTGCTGGCCGGCCAGGCGCGGATACTGGGCGTTGGTGGAGTTGCCGTCCGCGCCGTGGCAGCCGGCACAGGCCTGGGCCTTGGTCTTGCCGGCGGCGGCGTCGCCGGCGGCCAGGGCGCCGCCGCTGGCCAGCGTCAGGGCGGCGGCGAGGACGATGACAGTGCGTGCTTTCATGGTCTTGCCTCCTTTGTGGTCACACCTGTAGTTGGAGCCCGATGAAGAATTCGCGTTCCTTGGGCATTTTCAGGACCCGGCAGCCGGTCTCGGCCTCGATGACCCGCACCACCGTGTCGATCTCCTCCGGCGTTTCCGTGGCCAGCACGAACCACATGTTCAGCGCGTGCTCGCGCTCGTAGTTGTGGGCCACCTCCGGGTGGGCGTTGACCTGCGCGGCCACCTGGTCGAAACGGTCCGCCGGCACCTGCATGGCGCACAGGCAGAAGGCCCCGCCCATGCGCTCGATGTTGTACAGCGGCCCGAAGCGGGTCAGCGTGC
>JALVPS010000457.1 GCA_027031685.1 Gammaproteobacteria bacterium
GGGCACGCCGCCGGGCTGGAGTCGATGCGCGCGCCCATGCGCCCCAGGGGCTCGGTGACGCGCCGCATGGGACGGCGGCTGAGGGAGGCGTCACCGGTGAGCACCGAGTCGAAGCGCTGCCCGGCCAGCAGGCCGGCCAGCAGGCGCATGGAGGTGCCGGAGTTGCCCAGGTAGAGGGGCACGGCCGGCGCACGCAGCCCGTGCAGGCCCATGCCGCGCACCGTGAGGCGACCCTGCTCGGGCCCGTCGATGGCCACCCCCATGGCGCGGAAGGCGTCGCGCGTGGCGATGCAGTCGGCCCCGTCCAGAAAGCCGGACACGCGCGTGGTGCCGCGCGCCAGCGCACCCAGCATGATGGACCGGTGGGAGATGGACTTGTCGCCCGGCACGCGCAGCTCGCCCTGCAGGCGCCCCCCGGGCTGGACCGTGAAGATGAGTTCACCCCGCATGGGAAAACGCCTCAGATTTCATTTGCATCCCGTTGAATCAGAACAGAAACGGTCGCGCGCCGCCTTGGCGCGGCGGAAGATGGCCTCGAGCGCCTCGCCGTCACCGGCGGCGATGGCCCGCTCCAGCTCGGCCAGGTCGGCACGATAGGCGCCGAGGGCCGCCAGGATGGCCTCGGCGTTGTGCAGGCAGATGTCGCGCCACATGACCGGGTCGCTGGAGGCGATGCGCGTGAAGTCGCGGAAGCCGCCGGCGGCGTAGCGGAAGATCTCGCGCGACTCCTCCTGGCGCGCCAGGCTGTCCACCAGGCCGAAGGCCAGCAGATGCGGCAGGTGGCTGGTGGCGGCCAGCACCTCGTCGTGGTGGGCCACCGTCATCCGCTCCACCTCGGCCCCGGCGGCGCGCCACATGGCCTCGACGCGGGCGGTGGCGTCCGGGTCGGTCTCCGCCAGGGGCGTGAGCAGCACGCGCCGGCCCAGGTACAGCTCGGCGAAGGCCGCCCCGGCGCCGCTCTGCTCGGTGCCGGCGATGGGGTGGCCGGGCACGAAGCGGGCCGGCACCCGGCCGCCGAAGGCGCGCCGCACCTGCGCCACCACCGCGCCCTTGACGCTGCCGGCGTCGGTGAGCACGGCCTCTTCCGCCAGGGCCGGGGCCAGCTGGCGGCACACCGCCTCCACGCTGCCCACCGGCACCGCCAGCAGCACCATGTCCGCGCCGCGCACGGCGGCGGCCGGGTCGTGGCTGGCCTCGTCGATGATGCCGCGCTCGCGGGCCAGCGCCAGGTTGGCGGCGCCGCGCCCCACCCCCACCACGTGGCCCACGTACTCCGCCTCCTTCAGGGCCAGGGCCAGCGAGCCGCCGATCAGCCCCACGCCGATGACGCACAGGCGCTCGATCATGCCAGCACCTCGGCCAGCGCCGCCAGGCAGCGGTCGTTCTCCTCGGCCGTGCCCACGCTGATGCGCAGGTGGTTGGGCAGGCCGTAGTTGGCCACCGGGCGCACGATGACGCCGCGTCGCAGCAGCCCGTCGAACACCGGCCCCGCCGGCCGCCCCAGGTCCACGCACAGGAAGTTGCCCACCGAGGGCAGCACACGCAGCCCCAGGGCCGCCAGCCCCGCCTCCAGCTGGCGCAGGCCGGCCCGGTTGAGGGCCACACTGCGCGCCACGTGCTCGGCGTCGTCCAGGGCCGCCTCGGCCGCCGCCAGGGCCGTGCTGTTGACGTTGAAGGGGTGGCGCACGCGGGCGACCAGCGCCGCCAGCTCGGGCCCGGCCACGCCATAGCCCACGCGCAGCCCGGCCAGGCCGTGGATCTTGGAGAAGGTGCGCGTGACGATCAGGTTGGGGAACTCGCCCAGCCAGGCCAGCCCGTCGGGGAAGTCGGGGGCCTCGACGTACTCGGTGTAGGCCTCGTCCAGCAGCACCACCACCTCCGGCGGCACGGCGCGCAGGAAGTCGTGCAGCGCCGCGCGCCCGAGCCAGGTGCCGGTGGGGTTGTTGGGGTTGGCGATGAACAGCACGCGCGTGTCGGCGTCGATAGCCGCGCGCAGGGCGTCCAGCTCGTGCCCCAGGGGCATGGCGGGATGATCGGCGGGCAGGGCCGGCGCCACCCGCCCCTCGGCGCCGGCGGCCCGGGTGTAGATGGCGTACATGGCGAAGCTGTGCTCGGCGTACACCGCGTTGCGGCCCGGGCCGAGGAAGCTGCGCGCCACCATGTCGATGACGTCCGAGGAGCCGTTGCCGAACAGCAGCGACCCGGGCGCCACGCCCAGCCGGGCGGCCAGCTTGTGGCGCAGGCGGTGGGCGTTGTCGTCGGGATAGCGGTGGATCTCGTCCAGCGCCGCGCGGGCCGCCGCCACGGCGCGCGGCGAGGGGCCGAGCGGGTTCTCGTTGGAGGCCAGCTTGACGATGCTGTCCAGGCCCAGCTCGCGCTGCAGCTCCTCGATGGGCTTGCCGGGCTGGTAGGGGTGCAGGCCCCGCACGCCGGGCACGGCCAGGGCGGTGAAGTCGATGCTCATGGGCGGCGCCTCACGTTACAGTACAGCCTGCGGGTAGGAGCCCAGCACGCGCACCATCTGCGCCGCCTCGCGCAGCTCCTCCAGGGCGGCGCGCACGGGGGCGTCCTCGCGGTGGCCGGCCAGGTCGAGGAAGAAGACGTATTCCCAGTTCACGCATTGGGAGGGGCGCGACTCGATGCGCGTCAGGCTCACGCCGTGGCGGGCGAAGGGCGACAGCAGGTCGTGCAGGGAGCCGGGCCGGTTGTGGGCCGACACCAGCAGGGATGTCTTGTCGTCGCCGCTGGGCGGCACCTCCTGGTGGCCGATGACCAGGAAGCGGGTGGTGTTGTCCGGGTTGTCCTCGATGTTGCGGCGCAGCACGTTGAGGCCGTAGATCTCGGCCGCGTTCTCGCCGGCGATGGCCGCCGCCCCGGCCTCCTGCGCCGCCCGCGCGGCCGCGTCGGCGTTGCTGGCGGCGCTCACCCGCTCGGCGTGCGGCAGGTGGGCGTCCAGCCACTCGCGGCACT
>JALVPS010000458.1 GCA_027031685.1 Gammaproteobacteria bacterium
GGGTGGGGCCGATGACCACCACCTGGGCGGGGAAGTCGTCCAGCGCCGGGCGCACCAGGGCGTGCAACAGCAGCGCCCGCGCATAGACCAAGGTGAGTTCCTCGTCGTCCTGGCCTTCGATGGCCCGCCGTCTGGCCAGCAGCTCCGCCACGAAGTCCTGTAGTTGTTCCAGTGGCGTGAAATCCATGGGCCGACTTTAAAGCAGCCCCGCGTGGGAGGGAAGCGAGGGCGAATGCCGGGAAAAACCGTCCGCTGCCGGCACGGATGGCCGCTTGGCTTGATATTTCTCATGGTCTTGCCGCGGCGCCCGCGCACAATGTCATGCGCTCCGGCGGGGCGATGCCGGGCGATGTCATCCCTAGCGCAACGTTCAGAGTCAGAGGTGGAGGGTCCGTCCCGTGCGAGAGACGAGGATTTTGCGCGCCTTGCGCAAGCAGGTCTGGCTGTGTTTGGCGCTGTGGCTGGCGGGTGGTGCCGGTCAGGCGCTGGGGGAGGCGGCGCCCGCCGGCTCCATGGCCTCGGTGGAGGGGGCCACGCCGGGCCGCATCGAGTTGGGCATCAAGGAATACGAGATCACCGCCAAGAAGCGGCCGGTGGACAAGTCGGTGACCAGGCTGGGCGAGAAGCCGGAGGACACCTCCACCACCGACCACGCCGAGCTGGAAGAACTGCAGGGGCCCTTCCATAGCGGCCCGGAGGTCACCAGGGCCTGCCTCAAGTGCCACAACAAGGCCGGCAAGCAGTTCATCCGCAACAAGCACTGGACCTGGTCCTGGCACAACCCCAGGACGGGCCAGGTGCTGGGCAAGCGCTATCTGGTCAACAACTTCTGCACCAACGCGGCGGGCAACGAGGGCATGTGCGGCCAGTGCCACGCCGGTTTCGGCCTGACCGACTCGCGCACCTACGATTTCCACAATCAGGAAAACATCGACTGCCTGGTGTGCCACGAGTCCACCGGCACCTATTACAAGCTGCCGCCTACGCGCGGCAACAAGGCCTGCGCCATCATGTTCGAGGGCAAGCCGCCCATCGACTTCACCAAGGTGGCGCAGAGCGTGACGCTGCCGGGGCGCAACAACTGCGGCGCCTGCCATTTCTTCGGCGGCGGCGGCGACAACGTGAAGCACGGTGACCTGTCCTCGGCCCTGTTCAAGCCCACGCGCGACATCGACGTGCACATGGGCGAGGACGGCGAGAATTTCTCCTGCATCATCTGCCACGTGGGTGACGGCCACCAGTGGGCCGGCAGCCGCTACGCGCCCACGGTGAAGGACACCACGCGGGTCAAGCCCGGCATGCCGCGCCAGACGGCCACCTGCGAGAGCTGCCACGGCCTGCAGCCGCACCCCTTCACGCTCATGGGCGTCAAGCTCAACGACCACACCGACCGCGTGGCCTGTCCCACCTGCCACGTGCCCGCCTTCGCCCGCGGCGGCGTGGCCACCAAGATCTTCTGGGACTGGCGCACCGCCGGCCGCCTCAAGGACGGCAAGGGCTTTCAGGAAGAGGGCTACATCCAGGGCAACGGCGAGCCGCGCCACACCTACAAGTCCATCAAGGGCAGCTTCAAGTACGGCGAGAACGTGATCCCCGAATACCGCTGGTTCAACGGCGTCGAGCGCTGGATCACGGTGCAGGACAAGTTCGACCCCAGCCAGCCGGTGGAGATCAACCACCTGGAGGGCGGGCCGGACGATCCCGACTCGCGCATCTATCCGTTCAAGCGCATGGTCACCTGGCAGCCCTACGACAAGGGCAACAACACGCTGGTGTACATGCACCTGTGGGGCGACGACGAGGACGCCTTCTGGGGCAACTTCAATTTCGCCCGCGCCATCCGGCACGGCATGGAGGACTTCGGCCTGCCCTACAGCGGCGAGTACGGCTTCGTGAGGACCTATTCCTACTGGCCCATCGTGCACATGGTGGCGCCCAAGGAAAAGGCCCTGGCCTGCCAGGAATGCCACGCCCGCGAGGGGCGCCTGAAGAACCTGTCGGGCTTCTACATGCCGGGGCGTGACCGCAATGTCTGGCTCGACCGGCTGGGCATCCTCATCGTGCTCGCCACGCTGGCCGGCGTACTCATCCACGGTCTGCTGCGCATCGTCCTGGCTGGAGGGAGGAAGGCATAATGGCGCTCTACAAGGTAAAGGTCTTTTCCCGCTTCGAGCGTTTCTGGCACTGGACGCAGGCGCTGCTGATCTTCACCCTGCTCTTCTCCGGCATGGGCATCCACGGCTTCTACCAGGTGCTCAGCTTCGAAAAGCTGGTGTGGCTGCACGTGGCGGCGGCGCTCAGCCTGATCACGCTGTGGATCTTCGCCATCTTCTGGCACCTGACCACCGGCAACTGGCGCCACTACCTGCCCACCACCCAGGGCATGGGGAAGGTGGTGCGCTATTACGCCTACGGCATCTTCAAGGGCGAGGAACACCCCTACCGCAAGCGCTTCTGGCACAAGCACAACCCGCTGCAGGCGCTGGCCTACCTGGGGCTCAAGCTGGGGTTGTTCCCGGTGCTGTGGATCACCGGCCTGCTGTACCTGTCCTACGGCCTGTGGTCGCAGGGGCCGGTCACCGCCTCCACGCTGCAGTGGGTGGCGGTCGTGCACACATTTTTCGCCTTCCTCATGGCGGCGTTCGTCATCATCCACGTCTATCTCATCACCACCGGCCACGGCTTCCTGCAGCACCTCATGCCCATGATCACCGGCTACGACGAGGTGGAGCTCACCGACGCCGAGCGGGCCTATCTGGAAGAGGACGAGCCGGGCCGCATCATCGAATGAGGCCGACGGGCGACGGGGCGCGGGGCAGTGGTGACATCGCCCCGCTTTCTGTTGCACGCGCCAGGCATGGCGCGCAGCGCCGTGACTGGTGCTATTCCCCGGGCTGTGGTGATGGAGGATGACTTGGGTGTGGAAGTTCCCTATCGGTCCGGCAAGGGGAACGGCGGGGAGAGCCCGC
>JALVPS010000459.1 GCA_027031685.1 Gammaproteobacteria bacterium
ACGGCCGGGTGATCCCCATGACCGCGCCCGCGCCCTGCCCCCGCCCCGCGCCCCACCTGCAACTGCTCGAAGGAGGTCCTCCGTCATGAACGCCCTCAGCCACAGACATAGCGGTCACTGGCACCGCCACTTCCGTCTGCCGCACCTGCGCAGCGCCCTGGACCCCGACTGCCTGTGCCAGCTGCTCAATGCGCACTGGCCGTGGGTCGCCGCGCGTGGCCTCACCGTCACCGCCTGTCACGTGCACCGTGTCTTTCCCCGCGGCGCCGGCCACCAGGTGATCAAGTACGTGCTGACCCTGGACGACGGCCAGACGCGGCGCGAGCAGGTGGCCTTCGGCGAGTTGCTGCCGGGCGACGTGCGGGGCTATCGCACGCGGGTGCTGGACAAGCTGCGCAAGTCGCGCCGTCAACAGCTGGCGCGCGGCGTGGACTGCGACGCCATCGTGGCCCTGCCGCCGCTCGGCATGCTGCTGCGCCTGCCGGGCTGGGACGAAAAGCTGCCCGGCCTGACGCTGCATCACTACCCCCGCCGGGCCTGGCGCCTGCTGGCCCCGTTGCTGGGAGGCTCGGCCGAGGAGACGTGCCCGCCGCTGCGCGGGCAGGTGCTCAATCATCGCCTCGGCAAGCGCTGCGTGCTGCGTGTGCAGCGCGTCGACGCGCCGGAGCGGACGGTGGTGCTGCGTTGCCTCAAGGCGGGCGATGCGCGCCACGCCGCCAGCCTGTCGGTCATGCAGCAGCTGTGGGACAAGGGTTTTCACGACCAGGCCGACGACGACATCCGCATCCCGCGTCCCCTGATGTCGAGCGAGGCGCTGGCCACGCTGGCCATCGAGGATGTGCCCGGCGAGCTGCTGGGCGAGACCGGGCGATGGCCGTTGACCGGACAGGCGGCGGTGGCCGGACGGGTGCTGGCCAAGCTGCACGGGTGCCCGCTGGGGGTGGCCAGGACCCGTACCGTGGGTGACGAGCTCACGCTGCTGGCCGACTGGGTGGCCTTCACCAGCGAACTGCGCCCCGAGCTGCAGCACGACCTGGGGCGCGCCCTGCACTCGGTGTGGCATCGCCTGGGCGGCCTGCCGCAGTGCCCGCCGGCGCTGGTGCATCGCGACTACTACGGCAAGCAGCTCATCCACGACGGCCAGACCACCACCCTCATCGACTTCGACACCCTGTGCCAGGCCGACCCGGCCCTCGACCTGGGCAACTATCTGGCGCACCGGCGGCTGGCGGCCCATCAGGGGCGGCCGGTGGCGGACGACGAGCCGCAGGCCCTTCTGGCGGCCTACGCCGAACGCGCCCGGCCGGTGGCCCCGGCGCGCCTAGGCGCCTGGCTGGACGCCGCCCGCCTGCGGCTGGCCTGCCTGTATGCCCTGCAGACCGGCCAGGGCCATCTGGCGCCGGGCCTGTTGGGGGAGATCCAGTGATGGCCGCGCGGCGCGCACTGGCGCTGCTGGCGCTGCTGGCGGGATCTCCGGTGCTGGCGGGCGGGCCCACCCCGGAGGCCAGTCTGGAATCCGGCGCACCGCCCGCGGCGCGCTATCCGCTCACCGATACCCTCAGCTATGGCGCACGGCTGGAGGCGGAGTACGTGGCCGAGCGCAACTACGACCTGGCCGAGGCACGGCCCGACGAGCTGGCGCTGGTCCAGCCTGCGTTGTCGGTGGCCCTTTCCTGGCGGCCCGCCGCGGCGCTGTCCGCCTACGGCAATGTGAAACTGCGCCGCGCCGTTGCGATCGAGTCCGAGGGGCGGGACGAGGCGCACGACACCGAACTGCTGCTGGACAAGCTGTACGTGGACCTGGCGCCGGCCGGCGACTGGTCGTTGCGGCTTGGACGGCAGCGCTTCAAGGATCACCGCGAGTGGCTGCTGGACGACACCCTGGACGGGGCGCGGCTGCGCTGGCGGCGGGGAGACCTGACGCTGCTGGCCGCGGCCATGCGCGAGCGGGCCTTCAGCGAGGACCTGCTGGACGAGGCGGAGCGCAACAAGTCCGTGGATCACGTCTATCTGCAGGCCGAGTGGCGCCGCGCCGACCGCCGGCTGGCCGTGTGGCTGTTCCGCCAGCGCGATCCCGACCGCGACGAGACGTCGCGGTGGCTGGGGCTGAGCGGCGAGCGCCGGTGGGGCAAGACACTCAAGCTGTGGCTCGACGTGGCGCGGGTGGACGGCGAGCGGCGCGGCCGCGACATCAGCGGCCACGGTGTCGACCTGGGCGGGCTGTACCGTTTCAGCCGGCGGCCGCGGCTCTACCTGGTGCTGGCCTGGGCCTTCGGCTCGGGCGACGAGGACGATCCCGATCTCGGTTTCCGCCAGACCGACCTGCAGGACAACGCCGCCAAGCTGGGCGGGGTGACGCGCATCGTCTACTACGGCGAGGTGTTCGATCCCGAGCTCAGCAACCTGTCCATTGCCACCGCCGGGCTCGGCTGGCGCCCCACGCGCAACAGCTCCGTGCACCTGCTCTGGCACCGCTACCGCCAGGACGTGGCGCTGGCCGCGCTGCGCGAGTCCGATCTCGATGCCCAGCCCAACGGGCACGACAAGGACCTGGGCAACGAAGTTGATCTGGTGCTGGCCTACCGCCTGCGCGGCCGCTTCAAGCTGGAGGCCACGGCCGGTCGCTTCCTGCCCGGCACCGCCTTCGGGGACGGGGCCGACGACGCCCGGCTGCTGCACCTGGAGGCCCGCTACAACTTCTGAGCGCCGGTCCGGGAGAACGGCGCGCCACCCGACAAAGAGAGGAGTCCCATCATGCGCAGCGGCCCTGCCGTCTGGCAGGGCCGCTTACAGCGCGTGGTCGATGCGCAGGGTGGTGGTGGGCTGCTTGGCGGGCTGCAGGGTCTGGCTGGCGCTGGCCAGGTCGCCGGCCTGGGCGGCGGGGCTGCCGGATTTGGAGACCCGCGCGCTGACCACCACGGTGTCGAACTGCGACAGCTTGAGGTTGGGCAGCATGGCCTGCGAGTCGTCCAGGGTGACGGTGGCGGGCAGGTCGCGCACCTTGAGCTTGGCGGCGGCCAGGGGCATGGGCGGCCCGCTGGCGGCCTTGGCGAAGACGAACACGGTGTCGTCCGGTGACGCCTGGGCGGCCACCTCGTCGGCCAGGCGCACCTGCACGGTGATGCGCGCCGCCGCGGCGCCGGCCTTCTTGCCGTCCTTGTCGGCCGCGGGCCGGGCGGCGGGCGCGCCGGCCTGGGCCAGGAACTGGGCCGGGTCCTTGCCCAGCTTGTTGGCCGCGCGGCTGATGGCCTGGGTGAGGATCTGGCGCGATTCGGCGTCGTCGAGCAGCTTGAGGGCGTGCTGCCAGTGGCGGATGGCCGCCTCGAACTGGCCGGCCTGCTCGGCGGCGATGCCGGCCATCCAGCGGGCCTCGGGCAGGTCCGGGTCCAGCGCCAGGGCGCGCTTGATGAGCCGCGCCGCCTCGCCCTGGATGCGGCCGTCCTTCTGCATGGCCAGGGCGTCGGCCAGCTGCATGAGCACCTTGGCGCTCTCGCCCTCCAGCTCGAGCACGCGGCGCATGGCGTCGGCCGCCTTGTCGTACTGGCGCATGGTCATGTAGCTGCGCCCCAGCAGGTACCAGCCCTGGGCGTCGTCGGGGTTGTCCTTCAGGTGGGCCTCCAGCTTGGCCACCATCTCCTCCACTGGCGGCAGCTTGTCGCCGGCGTGCGGATTGGCGGCGGCGGTGGTGGCCGGCGCCTGGCCGCTGATGAAGGCCGGGTTGCCCAGCTTGAGGTACAGGCCGAGGGCCACCACGGGCACCAGCAGGGCCACCAGCACGCCCACCCAGGGGGCGCGCACGGCCTCCGGCGTGGCGGGCGCCTCCAGCCTGTCGAGCAGGGCCTCGGCCAGGGCCGCGCGCTGCTGGCGGTAGTCGGCCGCCTTGAGCTCGCCGCGCTCGTGGCGGCGGCGCAGGTCGCGCAGCTGCTGGCGCAGCGGCTCCAGCAGCTGTTCCGGGCGCTGGCGCGGCGGGCGCAGCAGGGGCGGCACCAGCCACAGCAGGGCGAGGAAGATGAGCAGGGTGGCGAGCAGGGCGAATCCGGTCATGCGTCTTCTTCCTCGATCAGTTCCTCGTCGTCGTCCGCCCCCGCCGGCAGCCGGTGGCGGCGGAAGAACGCCCAGGCGCCCAGCAGGCCGACCACCAGGAACAGGCCGGGGCCGATCCACAGCAGCAGGGTGTTGCCCTGCACCGGCGGGCGGTAGAGGACGAAGTCGCCGTAGCGCGCCACCAGGAAGGCCTTGATCTCGTCGTTGCTCTTGCCGGCGCGCATCATCTCGTACACCTCCTGGCGGAGGTCCTTGGCCAGGTCGGCGTCGGAGTCGGCCAGGTCCTGGTTCTGGCACACCAGGCAGCGCAGCTCGCGGATCAGCGACTTGTAGCGCTGTTCCTGCTGCGGGCTGTCGAATTCCAGTTCGGTGATGGTGGTGGCCGCCGCCGGCACCAGCAGGGCCAGCAGCAGGAGCAGGAGGGAGCAGCGTTTCATGAGGCGTTGCCCGGGCGGTATTTCTCGATGAGCGGCAGCAGCTCGTCGCGGATGACCTCCGGCGTGAGCGGGCCGATGTGTTTGTGGCGGATGATGCCCTGCGGGTCGATCAGGTAGGTCTCCGGCGCGCCGTACACGCCCCAGTCGATGGCCACGCGACCGTCGGCGTCCACCGCCACGGCGTCGTAGGGGTCGCCCAGCTCGGCCAGCCAGCGGCGCGCGGCGTCGCTATCGTCCTTCCAGTCCAGGCCGACGATGGGCACCACGCCCTGCCGGGCGAAGGCCACCAGGTTGGGGTGCTCGGCGCGGCAGGAGATGCACCAGGTGGCCCACACGTTGAGCAGCCACACCTTGCCGCGGTAGTCGGCCGTGCTCACCTTCTTGCCCGGCGCGGTGAGGCTGGGCAGGCTGAAGGCCGGCGCCGGTTTGCCGATGAGCGGCGAGGGCACCTCGCGCGGGTCGCGCGTCAGGCCGTAGGCCAGCAGCAGCACGAGGGCGATGAAGATGATCAGCGGGACGAGGAACTTGGCTTTCATGCCGTGGCGGCTCCCTTGGGTGCGGCGGCGGTGGATCTCTTGCGCACGGTGAGGCGGTAGCGCCGGTCGGTGGCGGCCAGCAATCCGCCCAGGCCCATGAAGATGGCGCTCATCCAGATCCAGCGCACGTAGGCCTTGTCGTAGATGCGCAGGCTCCAGCGGCCGTTGTCCAGCTCCTCGCCCAGGGCCACGTACAGGTCGCGGGTCAGGCCGGCGTCGATGGCCGCCTCGGTCATGGGGTTGCCACCGCTCAGGTAGAAGCGCTTCTCGGGATGCAGGATGGTCACGTCACGCCCGTTGCGGCGCACGCGGATGGTGCCCCGCTTGGCCGTGTAGTTGGGGCCGGGCGTGCTGGTCACGCCCTCGAAGATGAACTCGTAGCCGCCCAGCGTGTAGGACTGGCCGGGCCCCATGCCCAGGTCCTTCTCGGCGCTGTAGTAGCTGGTCAGGGTGATGCCGGTGATGAACACGGCGATGCCCAGGTGGCCCAGCTCCATGCCCCAGAAGTGGCGCGGCGTGGTGAGCAGGGCGGTGAGCTTGTTGGCCCGGCCGCGCAGGCGGTCCGCCACCGCGTAGAGGGTGGACAGGGCCACCCAGAAGGCCAGCGACATGCCCACCGCGGCGCCCCAGTGGAACTGCCCCATGACCAGCGCCGGCCAGGCGAAGCCGGCCAGCAGGCTGACCGCGAAGGGGATGGCCAGCGGCCGCAGCAGGGCGCGCGGGTCGTGCCGCTTCCAGCGCGCCACGGCGCCCACGCCCACCAGCAGGGCCAGGGGGATAGTGAGGGCCACGAACACCTTGTTGAAATACGGCGGGCCCACCGAGATCTTGCCCAGGTTCAGGGCGTCCAGCAGCAGCGGGTAGAGCGTGCCCAGCAGCACCGTGCCGGTGGTGGCCAGCAGCAGCACGTTGTTGATGAGCAGGGCCGACTCGCGCGAGAAGAGGGCGAAGCGCACGTCCGACTTCACCTCGTTGGCGCGCAGCCCGTACAGCGTCAGCGAGCCGCCCACCACCACGGCCAGGAAGATGAGGATGAACACGCCCCGCGCCGGATCGGTGGCGAAGGCGTGCACCGAGGTGAGCACCCCGGAGCGCACCAGGAAGGTGCCCAGCAGGCTGAGGGAGAAGGCGAACACGGCCAGCAGGATGGTCCACGCCTTGAGCACGCCGCGCTTCTCGGTGGCCGCCAGCGAGTGCACCAGGGCCGTGCCCACCAGCCAGGGCATGAAGGAGGCGTTCTCCACCGGGTCCCAGAACCACCAGCCGCCCCAGCCCAGTTCGTAGTAGGCCCACCAGCTGCCCAGGGCGATGCCGAAGGTGAGGAACATCCAGGCCACGTTGGTCCACGGCCGCGCCCAGCGCGCCCAGGTCATGTCCATGTGCCGGCCCAGCAGGGCGGCGATGGCGAAGGCGAAGGCCACCGAGAAGCCCACGTAGCCCAGGTACAGCATGGGCGGGTGGATGGCCAGGCCGGGGTCCTGCAGCAGTGGGTTGAGGTCGCGGCCCTCCACGGGCGGGTTGGGCAGGCGCAGGAAGGGGTTGGAGGTGAGCAGCAGGAACAGCAAAAAGCCCACCGCCACCATGCCCATCACCGCCAGCACGCGGGCCACGAAGGCCTCCGGCAGGCGCCGCGACAGGCGCGCCACGGCCGCCGCCCAGATGGTCAGGATGAGCATCCACAGCAGCAGCGAGCCCTCGTGTGCCCCCCACACGCCGGAGATCTTGTACATCAGCGGCAGCTTGGTGTTGGAGTTGGTGGCCGTGTACAGCACCGAGAAGTCGCTGGTGATGAAGCTCCAGGTGAGCAGGGCGTAGCTGATGGCCGTGAAGGTGAACAGCGCGTAGGTGGCGGGGCGCGCCACGGCCATCCAGTTGGGCAGCCCGCGCTGGGCGCCGATCAGCGGCACGGTGGCCAGCACCAGCGCGGTGCACAGGGCGAGGATGAGGGCGAAGTGGCCGAGTTCGGGCAGCATGGGGATTCCTCGTCAGTTGGCGCGCAGGGTCTTCTGCGCGGACTGGATGGCGTCGGCCGCCTCGGGGGGCATGTACTTCTCGTCGTGCTTGGCCAGCACCTCCTCGGCCAGGAACACCCCGTCCGGGCCCAGCCGGCCCTTGGCCACCACGCCCTGCCCCTCCTTGAACAGGTCGGGCAGGATGCCGCTGTAGCGCACGGTGATGTCCTTGGCGGTGTCGGTGACCACGAACTGCACGGTCAGCTCGCGGTCGTCCAGGCGCTTGAGGCTGCCCTCGCGCACCATGCCGCCGATGCGGAACAGCTTGTCGGCCGGCGCCTCACCGGCGGCCACCTGGGTGGGGCTGAAGAAATAGGCCATGTTGCTGCGCAGGGCGCGCGTCACCAGGGCCGCGGCCAGCACCACGGCCACCACGGCCACGGCCACGAACAGCAGGCGTTTCTGACGGGGTTTCATCGGGACTCGCTCCGGTTCATGCGGGCCAGGCGGCGCAACGTGCGCAGGCGCGCCCGGCGTTGTTGTATGAGATACAGCACTTCACCCACCAGCAGCAGGGCGGTCATGCCGTATGCGGCCCAAACGTAGAAACCGTACCCGCCCATGCTTAACCACTGCTGAAAACTCATCGGCCAACCTCCGGCAGTTGCATGACCCAGCTGGCGTGCCGCTCGCGCGCCAGGATGATGTTGCGCAGCCGCATCAGGATCACGGCGAAGCTGTACATCCAGAAACCGAAGGCCATGACGAACATGGCCACCAGGATGTTGCGCTCCACGTGCTCCAGCGAGGAGCGCTGGTGCAGGGCGGCGCACTGGGTGGGGTCGGGGCAGTTGATGGACCAGAAGATGATGGGCACGCAGATCAGGCCGACGATGGCCAGCAGGGCGGCGGCGCGGTCGGCGCGGCGCGTGTCGTCGATGGCCGACTGCAGGGCCATGTAGCCGATGTACAGGAACAGCAGGATCAGCTCCGAGGTCATGCGCGGGTCCCAGTCCCACCAGGTGCCCCAGCTGGTCTTGCCCCAGAAGGCGCCGGTCCACAGCGCCAGGAAGGTGAACAGCGCGCCGGTGGGCGCGGTGGCGGAGGCCATCATGAACGACAGGCGGGTGTTGAACACCAGCCCCACGGCGGCCCAGCCCACCATCACCACGTACAGCCACATGGACATCCAGGCGGCGCCCACGTGGGGGAAGATGATGCGGTAGTACTGCTTCTGCTCGGACAGGATCTCCGGCGTGTGGAAGAAGCCCCAGTACAGGGCGAAGGCGATGCTGGGCAGGGCCAGGGCCCAGAACCAGGGGATGAGCCGTCCCGCCAGCGGGTAGAAGGCGGCGGGGGAGGCGAAGCGGAACAGGTTCAGTTTCACGTGCACACCTTGATTCGCATGGGCGCCTTGTTTCATTCCACCGAGATGCGCAGGGCCGCCGCCGTGGCCCAGGGCGAAAAGATCAGGGCCAGGATGAGGAAGGCGGACAGCAGCAGGAAATAGGCCTGCACGTTGCCCAGCTCGTCACCGCTGGCCATCACCGCGCCGGCACCATACACCAGCACCGGGATGTAGAGGGGCAGGATCAGCAGGGAGATGAGGATACCGCCGCCGCGCAGCCCCAGGGTGAGGGCGGCGCCGATGGCGCCGATCAGGCTCAGCACCGGTGTGCCCACCAGCAACGACAGCACGAGGGTCCGGGTTGCATCTGGCGGCAGATAGTATTGCAGACCCACCAGCGGCGCAATGAGCACCAGCGGCAGGCCGGTCAGCAGCCAGTGGGCGGCCACCTTGCCCAGCACCAGCACGGCCAGCGGCTGGGGGGTGAGCATCATCTGCTCCAGGGTGCCGTCGGCGTAGTCGCTGGCGAACAGCCGCTCCAGGGCCAGCATGGAGGCCAGCAGGGCGGCGATCCAGGCCACCCCGGGGGCGATGAAGCGCAGCGTC
>JALVPS010000460.1 GCA_027031685.1 Gammaproteobacteria bacterium
CGCAACCCGCTGGAGCTGGGCACGGCCTTCCTGTTCGGCGTGCTGTTCATCGTCATGCTGCTGGCCTCCCAGGCCGTGCTGAGGCACTTCGGCACCACCGGCCTGCAGGTACTGTCCTTCGCCATGGGCTTCACGGACATCGACCCCTTCGTGCTGTCCCTGCTCAAGGGCAACTACCCCGGCGTGCCACGCGAGGCGCTGGCCACGGCCATCATCGTGGCCGCCGGCAGCAACAACTTCCTCAAGGCCCTGTACGCCCTGCTGGCCGGCGGCTGGCGCGACAACCGCCTGGCCATCGCCGCCCTGGTGGCGCTGGGCGTGGGCACGCTGGCCTACGGGGTGCTGCCCTGGCTGTAGCCGCCCCGAGTTCGCCTACTGCAGCATCTCCAGCAGCACGCCGTGCCACACGGCGAGCGGTACTTCCCCCATGCGGCCCCGCAACCGGCGCTTGTCCACGCAGCGGATCTGGTCCAGGAGGATGCGGCCGGGCCGGCCGTTGAGCCGAATCTCCGGGCGGCAGCCCAGCGGCTGCCCCTTGCTGGTGATGGGGGCCACCAACACGCGCGGCAGGGCGGCATTCATGTCATCGGGCGACACGATGAGGCAGGGCCGTGTCTTGCGGATCTCCGTGCCCACGGTGGGATCGAGATCCACCCAGTAGACCTCGCCCCGCCTCACCACGCCCATTCATCCGCCTCATCTTCGTCGGCCACGTAATCGGCCCAGGCGTCCACGTCGGCCTCGGGCCGGTAGTCGTCGAACCAGCCCTGGCGCGGGACAGGAGCGACCGGCTCGATGACCAGCGCCCCCGCCTGCAGGGTCAGCTCCACCTCGCCTTCCAGGCCAGCCTCGGCCAGCAGCGCGGCGGGGATGATGATGCCGCGGGAATTGCCGATCTTTCGGATCACGGTGCGCATGGGGTTGCCCTCCACAGAGTTATAACATTGTTATACCTTGGCCGACCGCAATCGGCAACGGCCCCCCTCACCCCACCTTTGCCGGCGCGCTCACCAGCCGCAGCCAGAGGTAGCCGCCCACACCGGCCACCAGCGAGGCAGCGAGGATGCCGAGTTTGGCCTGCAGGACGAGGGCGGGCTGGTGGGCGAAGGCCAGTTCGGCGATGAAGATGGACATGGTGAAGCCGATGCCGCCCAGCAGGGCCACGCCCACCAGCTGGACCATGTGCGTGCCCTGGGGCAGGCGGGCGATGCCGAGGCGCACGGCCAGCCAGGTGATGCCGGCGATGCCGAGGAACTTGCCGGCCAGCAGGCCGGCCACCACGCCCAGGGTGACGGGCTGGACGAGGGCGCTGCCCAGCTGGTCGAAGGCGATGGGGATGCCGGCGTTGAAGAAGGCGAACACGGGCAGCACCAGGAAGGCCACCCAGCCGTGCATGCCGTGTTCCAGGCGCTGCAGGGGCGTTTCCACGCCCAGGATGCCGTTCTCCATGGTCTGCACGGTGCCCTTCATGTCCACGTTGCGCAGCACGTTGGGGTCCTCCTCCACCAGCCGGCCGAAGCGGTCCAGCAGGGTCTGCATGCGGGTGCGGAAGGCACGCGGGTCGAAGCGGGGGATGGCGGGGATGGTGAAGGCGGTGATGACGCCGGCCAGGGTGGCGTGCACGCCGGACTTGAGCAGAGCCAGCCACAGCAGCAGGCCGAGCAGGAAATAGGGCAGCGGGGTGCGCACGCCGATGCGGTTCATGACCACCAGCAGGCCGGTGAGCACGCCCGCCTCCACCAGGTGCCGGACCACCAGCTCGTCGGTGTAGAACAGGGCGATGACCACCACCGCGCCCAGGTCATCGACGATGGCCAGCGCCACCAGGAACATAATGAGCGACTGCGGCACCCGCCCGGCCAGCAGGGCGATGGTGCCCAGGGCGAAGGCGATGTCGGTGGCCATGGGGATGCCCCAGCCGCGCGCCTCGTCCCCGCTGGCGTTGAGCAGGAAGTACAGCAGGGCCGGCACCAGCATGCCGCCCAGCGCCGCCAGGATGGGCAGCACGGCCTGGCGCGGCTCGGCCAGCTCGCCCACCAGGAAGGCGCGCTTCAGCTCCAGCCCCACCACGAAGAAGAACAGGGTCATGAGCCCGTCGTTGATCCAGTGGTGCAGGGTCTTCTCCAGCGTCCAGCCGCCCACCGACAGCCCCACCGGCAGGTGGCGCAGGTGCTCGTACCACGCCGCCAGGGGCGAGTTGGCCGCCACCAGGGCCAGCACGGCGGTGGCCATGAGCAGCAGGCCGGCGGTGGACTCGCGGTGGACGAATTCCTCGAAGGGGGTCAGCACGCGGTCGAAGGCGCGCTCCCAGGGCGCCAGGACGCGGCCCCGCTCGCCGGGGGTGAAATCGTCTTCATCGGAATGGCTCATCGTCTTCTCCTTGAATGTCAGTCGACCAGCCGCCAGCGCAGCCGCCCGCCGGCGCGCAGCGGCACGATCTCGTCCTCCCCGGCGGGAATACGCTCCGGCACCGGCGTCGCCTCACGCACCAGGGTCACCGTGTCGCGGTTGCGCGGCAGGCGGTAGAAGTCCGCGCCGTGGTGGCTGGCGAAGGCCTCCAGCCGATGCAGGGCGCCGGCCGCCTCGAAGGCCTCGGCGTACAGCTCCAGCGCGGCGTGGGCGGTGTAGATGCCGGCGCAGCCGCAGGCGGCCTCCTTGGCGCGGCGCGGGTGCGGGGCCGAGTCGGTGCCCAGGAAGAACCTGGGACTGCCGGAGGTGGCGGCGTCCAGCAGGGCGGCGCGGTGGCGCTCGCGCTTGAGCACCGGGAGGCAGTAGTGGTGCGGGCGGATGCCGCCCTCGAACAGGGCGTTGCGGTTGAGCAGCAGGTGGTGGGCGGTGATGGTGGCGGCCACCGTGTCCGGCGCGGCCTGCACGAAGGCCACCCCCTCGGCGGTGGTGACGTGCTCCAGCACCACGCGCAGGCCCGGGTGGC
>JALVPS010000461.1 GCA_027031685.1 Gammaproteobacteria bacterium
CCGTGGATGACGATGAGCGGCGGCAGGCGCCCGCCCTGGTGGGCGTAGCGCAGCTTGATGCGCCGGCCGCGCACCAGGGGCGGCTGGTGGCGCGCCACGGCCTGCTCCAGCAGGCGGTTGAGGCGGGTGGTGGACAGCTCGGCGCGGGCCGAGGCCCAGGCGCGCTGCACGGCGTCGAACAGCAGGCCCACGCCCGTGCCGTGCAGGGCGGAGATGGTGTAGTGCTCGGCGAAGTCGAGGAAGGGCAGGCGCAGCTCGTACTCGCGCCGCACCCGCTCGCGCTGCTCGGCGGACAGGCCGTCCCACTTGTTGATGGCCACCACGATGGCCCGCCCCGCCTCCAGGGCCAGGCCGATGAGGTGCACGTCCTGGTCGGTGATGCCCTCGCGGGCGTCCAGCACGCTCACCACCACGTCGGCTTGGCGGATGGCGTCCAGCGTCTTGACGATGCTGAACTTCTCCACCGCCTCGCGCACCCGCGCCCGGCGCCGCACGCCGGCGGTGTCGATGAGGGTGTAGGCCTGCCCGTCGCGCCGGAACGGCACGCGGATGCTGTCGCGGGTGGTGCCGGGCACGTCGCTCACCACCACCCGCTCCTCGCCCAGGATGCGGTTGACGAGGGTGGACTTGCCCACGTTGGGCCGCCCCACGAAGGCGATGCGGATGCCCTCCGCCGCCACCTGCTCGGCGCTGCGCGGCTCGGCGGCGGCCGTGCAGCCGTCCAGCACCTGGGCCATGAGGCGCTGCAGGCCGCGCCCGTGGGCGGCGGCGATGGGCACCGGCGCGTCGAAGCCCAGGGCGTAGAACTCGGCCAGGGCCTGGTCCTCGTCCAGCCCGTCGGTCTTGTTGACGGCCAGGGTGACCGGCTTGCCGGACTGGCGCAGCTCGACGGCGATCTGCTCGTCGGCCGCCGTCAGGCCCTCGCGGGCGTCCACCAGCCAGATGATGCGGTCGGCCTCGGCGATGCCCTGCCGGGTCTGCCCGGCCATCTTGCGGTCCAGCTCGGCGTCGGCATCGGTCAGGCCGCCGGTGTCGATGAGCAGGTACTCGCCGCCCAGCCGCCCGATGCCGTACTGGCGGTCACGGGTCAGGCCCGGAAAGTCCGCCACCAGGGCATCGCGCGAGCGCGACAGCTGATTGAAGAGGGTGGATTTCCCCACGTTGGGGCGCCCCACCAGGGCAACGACGCAGGACATGTCAATCGCTGGCCAGCCGCCAGCTGCTCAGTTGCCCGCCCCGCCCCAGGACCAGCACGTGGCCACCGACGCGGCGCGGCGCGGCGATGACCCCGGCCCGGTCGGCGCGGGTGCGGGCCAGAAACGCTCCGGTCTCCCGGTCCATCCAGTGCAAGTAGCCGGCGTAGTCGGCGACCAGCACGGCCTTCTCCACCACCACGGGTGCGGTCAGCCAGCGGTATTTCAAGGCCTCCTGCTTCCACAGCGTGCTGCCGCTGGCGCGATCCAGTGCCCACACGGCGCTGTCCTCGTCGGTGACGAACAGCTGGTCGCCGGCCACGTCCAGGCCGTTCACGCTGGACAGCTCGCGGCTCCACTGCACGCGGCCGCGGCGCGCGTCGATGGCCGCCACCTTGCCCTGGAAGGTGGCCACGTACACCGTGTCGCCCACCAGCGCCAGGCGGCCGTCGATGTCCACCATGCGGTCCAGCTCGGTGCGCCCGCGCGCCGGCGCCACGGTCTTCTCCCACAGCGGGGTGCCGTCCTTGAGCGCCAGCATGAGCAGGTGGCCGTTGTCCAGGCCGATGAGGGCCACGCCGCGCGCCACCAGGGGCACGCTCTGCGTGTGCAGGCTGAGGGCCGGCTCCGGCACGCTGTACTTCCACAGCTGCCGGCCGTCGGCGGCGGACAGGCCGTAGATGTTGCCGTCGCCGCTGCGCACCACCAGGACGCCCTCGACCACGGGCGAGATGGCGAACACCTGGCTGGACACCGCGTGTCGCCAGCGCGGCTGGCCGTCGGCGGCGGACAGGGCGATCACCTCGCCCTCCTCCGAGCCGACCACCACCAGCCCGTCGCCGCCATTGACGCCGCCGCTGACGGGCTGCTCCAGCCGCACCCGCCACAGACGGTGGCCGTCGCGCAGCCGCCAGGCCGTCACCTGGCCGGCGTGGTCGGTGACGAACACGCGCCCGTCGTCGTCCACGTAGGGGTGCAGGCGCAGGAAGTACTCGCCGCTGCCGTCGCCGGTGTCCACCGCCCAGTCCTTGTGCACGCCGAGGCGGGTCTGGATGTCGGGCAGCGGCGAGGGCGGGTGCACGTTGTCCGTGCCGCCGCAGGCGGCCAGCAGGGCCGCCAGCAGGAAGACCAGCCAGCGTGGCATCAGCCGTCGCCCTCGCCGCTGCCCTGCCCCGCCGGCGAGGCGGTCGGCGCCTCGCCCAGGGCGTCGCGCTTGAGGCGCAGGAACTCGGCCTGGGCGCCGGCCGTGAGCAGGGCCTTGTCGTAGGCCTCGCGGGCTTCCGGGGTGCGCCCCAAGGCGGCCAGGGCGTCGCCGCGATACTCCTCGCGCAGGCTGGTGTAGGCCGCGGGCCAGTCGCCCTCCAGCAGCTTGAGGGCCGCCTCGTGCTTGCCCTCGGCGTTCAGCACGCTGACCAGGCGCAGGTTGGCCAGCTCGCGGAACTCGGCCTGGTCGGCGTGCTCGGCCGCCCAGCGGATGCTGGCCTCGGCGTCGGCCAGACGGTCGTTGCGCGCCTGCAGGCGCGCCAGGGCCAGCTGGCCCAGGGCGGCGTAGGCGGTGTCGTCGTAGTCGTCCACCAGCCGGCGCGCCAGCGGCTCGGCCTGCTTCAGGTCGCCGTTGGCGCTCACCACGCGGGTGAGCTGGTAGAAGGTGGCCGAGGCGGCCTTGCGGTGCTGCAGCCGGTAGTCCTGCCAGTAGCGCCAGCCGAAGATGACGCCCAGGCCGATGGCCACGCCGAGCA
>JALVPS010000462.1 GCA_027031685.1 Gammaproteobacteria bacterium
GGCTCCGCAAGCGCCTGGAGGCCTACGGCGACGACCTGGCCTCCCTGCGCGCCTTCGGTGAGGAAGTGGTCACCAAGCTGTGCCGCGACCTGCTGGAGGCCGGTGCCCCCGGCCTGCACTTCTACACTATGAACCGCGCCGAACCGGTGCTCAGCATCTGGCGCAACCTGGGCCTGGATGCCTGACGCGGCGCTCGCCGTGGCCCTGCCGCGCCTGTACCTGCCCGTCACCCTCCGGCCCGGCCAGCGCCTCAGCCTGCCCGACGCCCAGCGCCACCACCTGGTCACTGTGCTGCGCGTGCGGGCCGGCCAGCAGGTGGTGCTGTTCGACGGCGAGACGGACCAGGAGGCCGTCGCCACCCTGGAGCAGGCCGACCGGCGGCGCGCCGAGCTGACCGTGGAGCGGGTGGTGGCGGTGCGGCGCGAGTCGCCGCTCACGGTCACCGTGGCCCAGGCCGTGAGCAGCGGCGAGCGCATGGATTTCACCCTGCAGAAGGGCGTGGAGCTGGGCGCGGCGGCCTTCCAGCCCCTCTACAGCGAACGCTCCCAGCGCCCCCTGCGCGGCGAGCGCCTGGCGCGGCGTCTGCGCCACTGGCAGGGGGTCATCGTGCACGCCTGCGAGCAGAGCGGGCGCACCCGTCTGCCGCACCTGCTGCCGCCGCGGCCGATGGCCGAGTTCCTGGCCGAACCGGGCGACGACCTGCGCCTGCTGCTCGACCCCACCGCCGCGCAGCCGCTCACCGCCCTGCGGCCGACGCCGGCGCAGGCGATCACGCTCATCGTGGGGGCGGAAGGGGGATTCAGCGCGGCCGAACTGGCCCTGGCGGAGCGGCACGGTGTGTCGCGACGGCGGCTGGGGCCACGCATCCTGCGCACGGAGACGGCAGGGCTGGTGGCGCTGGGCTGGCTGCAGGCCAGCGGCGGCGATCTGGGGATGGTGGAGGCGGGCCCGCCCTGAGCGGTACCCGGCGGCTCAGGCGTTCTGCATGACCTGCGCGATGCGCTGCTCCAGGACATCCAGGTCGGGGATCATGGCCTTCACGCCGGCCGCCTGCACCTCCTGGGCGACGATGGCGCAGCGCCGCTCGCCGGTCAGCTCGCGCAGATCGGCCGGCCCCAGCCGCAGGGGGTGGGGAATGGCCTGGATGTCCACCGCGTAGTGACTGAGCCCCTGCAGGCCACACACCGCGTGGAACACCGCCACCCGCCGCGCCCGGCTGGGCCGGTCCTCCACCAGCGGCAGGCAGAAGCTCTCCAGGGCCACCAGCGGCAGCATCGCCCCGCGCCACTCGATCAGGCCGCGCAGCCACGGCTCGGTGGTCACCACTTCCTCCACCTCCGGCACCATGACCACCTCGGCCATGAGCGACTGCGGCACCACCAGGTTCATCTGGCGCAGCGGCACGATGAGCGCCGCCAGGCGCCCGTCAGTGGAGAGAGCTTCCATGGGCCACCCGTGTGCGGTCGAGAAGGGATTCGATGGTCTCCAGCAGCTCGGCGTCCTGGTAGGGCTTGCCCAGGAAGCGCTCCACACCCAGCTCCTGCGCCTTCTCGCGGTGCTTGCGGCCGGTCCGCGAACTGATCATGATGATCGGGATGTCGCGGTACTCCGCCGAGCCCTTCAGGTGCTGGGCCAGCTCGAAGCCGTCCATGCGCGGCATCTCGATGTCCAGCAACAGCATGTCGGGCCGCGCGTTCTGCAGCTGCGACAGGGCATCGCGCCCGTCCTTGGCGGTCATCACCTCGTAGTGGCTGCGAATGAGCATCTTGGCTGTGACCTTGCGGATGGTGATGGAGTCGTCCACCACCATGATGAGCGGCTTGCGCTGCGCGGCGGGCGTCACCTCCGGCGGCGGCGCGGCCGGCAGCTCGGCCTGGCCGGCCATCGAGCGGATCATGCCCGGAACATCCAGGATGAGCACCACCCGCCCATCGCCCAGGATGGTGGCACCGGAGATGCCCGGCGCCTGCGACAGCAGCGGGCCGACCGACTTGACCACCACCTCCTGATTGCCCTCCAGCGCGTCGACGACGAAGGCGGCATCGTGCTCGCCGGCGTGGGACAGGATCAGGTGGTAGGTCTGCGTCTCATCGTAGCGGGTAACGGCCGCGTCCGGCTCCAGCACGCGCGCCAGCTGACGCAGGTGATAGTCACGTGAACCGTAGCGGATGACGGGCGGTTGCTGGGCCAGCTTTTCATTGAGGGCCTTGCCCTTGAGCTGGATGATACCGTCCACCGAGGCCATGGGGATGGCATAGGTGGTGCCGCCCATGCGCACCAGGAGTGACTGGGAGATGGCCAGCGTGTAGGGCAGGCTGATGGTGAAGCGCGTGCCCTTGCCGGGCGTCGAGGCCACCTCCAGCACGCCGTTGAGCTGGTTGAGCTGGTTCTGCACCACATCCATGCCCACACCACGGCCGGCCACCTGGCTGACCGTCTCGGCGGTACTGAAGCCGGGCTCCAGGATGAGGGCATGGATGTCACGCTCGGCTAGCTCCTGGCCCGGCTCCACCAGCCCCAGCTCGCGTGCCCGGGCCAGCACCCGGTCGCGGTCGATGCCGGCGCCGTCGTCGGCCACCTCGATGACCACCTCGGCCCCCTCGCGGCGAATGCGGATGTCCACCGTGCCCACCGGCGGCTTGCCGGCCGCGCGACGCACCTCGGGCGGCTCGATGCCGTGCGCCACGGCGTTGCGCAACATGTGCTCCAGGGGCACCACCACGCCCTCCAGGATCTTGCGGTCCATTTCCTCCTCGGCGCCCTGGACGCGCAGCTCGGCCTCCTTGTCCAGTTCCAGGGCGGTGCGCCGCACCACGCGCCGCAGGCGCGGCACCATGACGCGGAAGCTGGACATGCGGGTCTGCATCAGTCCGTCCTGCAGCGAGCGGCCGATACGCTCCTGCTGCGCCACCAGCTG
>JALVPS010000463.1:0-6336 GCA_027031685.1 Gammaproteobacteria bacterium
GCACGTGACCGTCATGCCAGCCGCCGTCACCCACGGCAGCCTGACCGTCACCATCACCGCCGACCCCATCGTCAGCCAGCCCGGCCCCCTGTCCAACGGCACCACCGCCGTCGTGCCGCGTGACGACATCAAGGTCGAGGAGGAGGCCAACCGCATGTTCCTGTTCGGCCGCGGCACCACGCTCAACGACATCGTGCAGGCGGTCAACCAGGTGGGCGCCGCGCCGGGCGACCTGGTGGCCATCCTGGAGGCACTCAAGCAGGCCGGCGCCCTGCGCGCCGAACTGATCGTCATCTGACGGGGGACGGGACCATGCTCGACGGCAAGGGCAGCGCGGCGCTGGCCGGCGTCTACACCGACTTCAGCGGACTGGCGAAGCTGCGCGCGGCCAGCGCCAACGCCTCGCCCCGGGCGCGGCGCGAGGCGGCCCAGCAGTTCGAGGCCCTGTTCCTGCAGATGATGCTCAAGAGCATGCGCCAGACCACCGGCCAGACCCTGCTGGACGGCCCCCAGTCCGAGATGTACCGCGACCTGTACGACCAGCAGCTGGCCCTGTACCTGGCCCGCAAGGGGGCCATCGGCATCGGCAAGATGGTGCTGGCGGAACTGGAGGGCAAGCCGCAACGGCCGGTGAGCCGGCCCCTCATCGACTTCGACAGCGTGGTGCGCGACACCGGCGCGCGCCAGACGACCACCCGACTCGGCTCGCCCACCGCCCTCGCCGAGCGGCTGTGGGGCGACCCGCCCGGGCCGGACGACGCCCCGGCCGCGGCCGGCGACGAGGGGCCGCGCGCCGCGCGCCGCGCCCACGCCCTGCCCTGGCGCAACCAGCGGGAGTTCATCGAGCACCTGCGCCCGGCCGCCGAGGCCGCCGCCGCGCGGCTCGGCACCCGCCCCGAGGCCATCCTGGCCATGGCCGCCCTGGAGACCGGCTGGGGCCGCCACGTCATGCCCGCCGCCGACGGCCGCCCCAGCTTCAACCTGTTCGGCATCAAGGCCGACCGGCGCTGGCGGCACGGCCGCGTGTTCGCCAGCACGCTGGAGTTCGAGCAGGGCGTCATGCAGCGCCGCCGCGAGCCGTTCCGCACCTACCCGGACCCGGCCGCCTCGGTGCACGACTTCGCCGACTTCCTGCAGGCCAACCCGCGCTACCGGCGCGCCCTGCAGTCCGCCGCCGACCCGCAGCGCTTCCTGGCCGAGATCCACCGCGCCGGCTACGCCACCGACCCCGATTACGTGCAGAAGGTGACCTCGGTCATGCAGCGCATCCAGCGCATGACTCAAGAATCCGGCGCCTGAGCCGATAACCGGGGAGGCGCCGCCCCGCGGGCGGCGCCGGCCAAGACAACACGACGGGCCGTTCGACCGCCACGGAGAGGCCGGGCGGACGGCAGGGAAGCGTCACACCACAAGGGCTCCAGCCATGGATTCAATGCAGATCGCCATGAGCGGCCTGGACGCAGTGCGCCAGGCCCTCCAGACCAACAGCCACAACATCGCCAACGCGGCCACCGAGGGCTACCACCGCCAGCGCGTGGACCTGACCGCCGCGCCCCCGCTGCGCCACGGCGCCCACTACCTGGGCGGCGGCGTGCAGGTGACCGGCGTCATGCGCGCCGAGGACCAGTTCGTCACCGAGCAGCTGCGCGGCGTGACCGCCGAGCAGCAGCGCCTGGACACCCTGCAGCAGCTGGCCGGGCGCATCGACAGCCTCATGGGCGAGGAGCAGGCCAGCCTGACGCCCGAGCTGCAGGGCTTCTTCAACGCCCTGCAGCAGCTCAGCACCGCCCCGGCCAGCACCGCCAACCGCCAGGAGGTCATGAGCCGGGCGCGCAACCTGACGGCGCGCTTCAACGTGCTGGACGGCCAGCTCGACACCCTGGACCAGGAGGTCAACGGCCGCCTGCGCGCCGAGGTGACCGACATCAACGCCCTGGCCAGGGGCATCGCCGAGCTGAACCGCAAGATCGAGACCGCCCTGGGCACCAACGCCGGCGAGCTGCCCAACGACCTGCTCGACAAGCGCGACGCCCTGCTGCAGCAGCTGGCCGAGCACACCGCCATACAGGTCACCCCCAGCGGGCGCGGCATGACCGATGTGTACATCGGCAACGGCCTGTCACTGGTCAACGGCAGCGATGTCAACGCGCTGGCGGTCACCGCCAGCGAGTATGACGCGCAGCGCCTGGAGGTAGCCGCCGGCGGGCAGACCATCAGCGGACTGCTGCGGGGCGGCAGTCTGGGCGGCGTGCTGGACTTCCGGCGCGACATGCTGGACCCGGTGCGCAACGACCTGGGCCGCCTGGCCATGGTGCTGGGCGACAGACTCAACGCCCAGCACCGCAAGGGCATGGACCTGCACGGCCAGCCCGGCGGCGACCTGTTCGCCGTGGGCCGACCGCAGGTGTGGCCCAGCGCCCACAACGGCGGCAACACCACGCTCACCGTGTCCGTCACCGACACCAGTGCCCTGCAGGCCAGCGACTACCAGCTGTCGTTCGACGGCAGCACCTATACCGTCACCCGCCTGACGGACGGCAGCAGCCACCAGTTCAACACTCTGCCCGCCGAGCTGGACGGCCTGCGCCTCGAGCTGGGCGGCACGCCGGCCGCCGGCGACCGCTTCCTGATTCGTCCCACGGCCCTGGGGGCGCGGGACATCGACCTGCGCCTGGCCGGGCCCGACCGGCTGGCCGCCGCCTCGCCGCTGCGCACCAGCCGGCCGGCCGGCAACCTGGGCCGGATCGAGCCTGCCACGCTCGCCGTGGAGGACCCAGCCGCGCCGGCCCTGTCCGACACGGTGGAGCTGCGCTTCACGGCCGCCGACCGCCTCGACGTGGTGGACACCACCAGCGGCGCCACGCTGGCCAGCGACGTGGCCTGGGTGCCCGGCGAGCCCCTGCGCTTCAACGGCTGGTCCCTCACCCTGCAGGGCGAGCCGGCCGCGGGCGACGTGCTGCGCGTGGAGCCCAACCGCGACGGGGTAGGCGACAACACCAACGGCAACGCCCTGGCGGCCCTGCAGTACGTCGATCTGGTGGGCGGCATCGCCACCCTACAGGAGGGCTGGAGCGGCCTGGTGGGCAAGGTGGGCAACGACACCCGTCAGATCGCCATCAATGCCGAAGCGCAGACCGCCCTGCGCAAGCAGGCCACCGACCTGCGCGACGCCCGCACCGGCGTCAACCTGGACGAGGAGGCCGTCAAGCTGCAGCAACTGCAGCAGGCCTACCAGGCCAATGCGCAGGTGATCGCCACCGCCAACTCGCTGTTCGACGCCATCCTGAGCATCTTCCGAGGATAAGCCCATGCGTGTAGCCAGCACCTATTTCCCGCGCTTCGCCGTGGCCGAGATCAACCGCAAGCAGACCGACATCGCCGAACTGCAGAGCCAGATCGCCAGCGGCAAGCAACTGCTGCGCCCCTCCGACGACCCGGCCCGCTTCGCCAGCACGGAGAGCCTGGACGGCGCCATCGCGCGCATGGACCAGTTCACCAAGAACACCCTGGTCAGCCAGCAGCGCCTGACGCAGCAGGAGGGCGTGTACAACAACGTCATCGACAGCCTGCAGCGCCTCAAGGAGCTGGCCATCACCGCCGGCTCGGATGTGATGAACGACCAGGACCGCAGTGCCATCGCTGCCGAGGCGCGCCAGCTGCGCGAGCAGCTCATCGACTACGCCAACAGCCGCACGCCGGACGGCGACTACCTGTTCGCCGGCCAGAAGGTGGGCACCCGCCCCTTCGCCGACGCCGGCGGCACAGTGCGCTACTACGGCGACCAGACGCGCAACTACGTACAGATCAGCGACGCCCGCAAGGTGCCCGTCAACGACACCGGCGACGCCGCCTTCATGCAGGTGCCGGCCGGCAACGGCACCTACACCACGCGCCTCGACCCGGCCAACGCCGGCTCGGCGCTGATCGAGGACGACACGGTGGTGGACAGTGGCGCCTGGCGCAACGGCCGCTACACCATCGAGTTCAGCGCCCCCGACCGCTTCTCGGTCATCGACAGCGACAGCGGCGCCACCGTGCTCGGCGACCAGCCCTACCACGCCGGCGAGGCGGTCACCTTCGACGGCATCCGCTTCCGCATCAGCGGCAAACCGCAGGCCGGTGACCGGCTGTACATCGAGCCCGCCGGCCGCCACAGCGTGTTCGACGTGGCCGACCGCCTGCTGGCCGCCCTGGACCAGCCGCGCACCACCCCCGCCGAGCAGGCCCGCGCGCGCCACCTGCTGGACGGCGCCATCGGCGAGCTGGACCAGGCCCTCGAGCACTTCCAGGCCCTGCGCAGCGACCTGGGCGGGCGCATGAACTATGTGGACCGCACCGCGGCGGAGAACGACTCGCTCAAGTACATGCTGGAGAAGAGCCGCTCGGAGGCCCAGGACACCGACTACGCCGCCGCCGTGAGCAAGCTGGAATACCAGATGAGCACCCTGGAGGCGGTGCGCAAGACCTACCTGCAACTGGGCAACCTGTCGCTGTTCAGCTACTTCCGCTGAGGCGGCAACGACAAAAAGGCAGAAGGGCCCGCCCGGGACACCACCCGGCGCGGGCCTTTTTGTTGTCTGGGGAAAGGGGCAGGATCAGCCGCGCAGCAACACGGCCATGTGGGCCAGGCTGTCGAAGCCATTGTCACGCAGATAGTCGTGGGCCACGTCGGCGAAGTGGCGGTCGTGCTCAATCACCTTGCTGTAGGCCTGGATGAGCCGCACCATGTCGTCCACCGCCATGGCCTCGCCCGGCGCGCCCGCCATGCCGATCAGGTAGAGGCGGACGATGGAGAAGTGGATCACCAGCCCGATGTAGTCGCGGAACAGCCGCCGGCCCTGCCCCAGCGGGAACAGGCGGCGGAAGACCTGGTTGACCAGGTAGTTCTCCAGCACGTGGGCGTGGGCCGCCTCCAGCGGGCGGAAGCGGGCCAGGGCGGCCTCGAAGCGCTCGCCCAGGGCCGACAGGTCGTCGCCGGACAGGTCGCCGAAGCCGGCCAGGAACCGCTCGTGACAGGCGCGGAAGCGCGCGTTGTGGATGCGCGTCAGCTTGTGCCCCATGAGCGCCTTGAGCATACCGAGCTGGATGTCGTGCCGCAGGGGGATGGCCTCGATCTGCGCCGCCAGCGAGCCATCGTCGATCTGCGCCCGGTAGCTGGCCAAGATGGCGGGGATCTCCGCCAGCCGCCCGCCGTCCACCGCCTCCTGCAGGCGGCGCGTGGCGAAGCCCACCAGCAGCAGGCGCTGCCACACCGGGAAGCGCCGGTCCTTGAGGGTCTGGATGGAGAAGATGCGCATGTCCCAGAAGTGCGCCGCCAGGCTGCCGTCCCCCTGGGACTGGATCTGCCGGTTGACGGCCTCGGCCCGCCCCTCGACCTCCTTGAACTCGATGCCGGCCTCGCGCCGCAGGGCCAGGCGGGCCACCTCGGGGCAGGACAGGGTGGCCGACATCTCCGGCACGCCGTCCACGCGGTTCACCGTGCGCGGATAAGTGCGACAGGTGTGCGACAGGGCCGCCGCACCCAGGCGCGACTGGATCTCACACAGGCGTTCCTCGGTGAGAAAGGGACAGGCGCCATCCTTGTCGAGGCGGATGCGGGCGAACTGGTCGGCGCTGCGTGCCCCGTTGCGGTTGCGCACCACGTGGCGGTGCAAACGCTCGCGCAGGGCCGGGTCGGTCACCTTGCGGTACTTGCGGTAGGTGGACTGGTCGATGGCCACCGTCCAGCCCTGGCAACAGTTGTCGGGACAGTCCGAGCCAATGCAGCGGAATTCTTCCATGTAGTCGGGTATCAGCATCCTGCGTCTCCTGGGGGGTGGCCTGGCGGTCCATGCCGGGATGGGCCATGTTCGCACGGCCACACCGCGGCCAATCAGGAACGGCGACACATTTGCCCCGCTACCAATCGCCGACGAACGGCCAATCGTCCGCCCCCGCCTACGCCCCGGCGTGCCCGCACCACGGCCCAGTCTCGGCCGTGCGCCAAGCCCGTCACCTTTCGGGGTACGCCTCGCCGGCACGCCTCAAGCCAGCACCCCCCGCGCCGATAAGCCCCGTGACGCTACTCGCTTGGAGTCACAGGCCCGCTGCCACGGCGCCGGGTCGACCATCCAGAACCACAATAACAAGAAAGGGAGCAACCATGCCTCAGACGATCAACACCAACATCATGTCCCTCAACGCCCAGCGGCACCTGGACAGCTCCCAGGCGCTGCTGGCCCGCTCCATCGAGCGCCTGTCCTCCGGCCTGCGCATCAACAGCGCCAAGGACGACGCCGCCGGCATGGCCGTCGCCGAGGGCATGACCTCCAAGATCCGCGGCCTCAACGTGGCCAA
>JALVPS010000463.1:6346-8816 GCA_027031685.1 Gammaproteobacteria bacterium
CCCTGGCACAGACCGCCGAGGCCGCCCTGGGCCAGATCACCAACAACATGCAGCGCATCCGCGAGCTGGCCGTGCAGTCCGCCAACGGCACCCTGGGCGATACCGAGCGCACCTACCTGCAGAAGGAGGTGGACGAGCTGACCTCGGAGATCAAGCGCATCGTGGACAACACGGAATTCAACGGCACCAAGTTGTTCGCCGGTGGCGCCTCGGTCGACATCCAGATCGGCGCCAACAAGGACGAGAAGATCACCCTCACCACTGCCGACCTGACCACCCTCAAGAGTTACGGTGGCGCCGGTACCGTCAAGATCGACAAGCAGGCCGACGCCGAGGCGGTCATCGACCCGACCGCGGGCATCGATCAGGACATCCAAGCCGTCATCAGCGCCCGCTCCGAGATGGGCGCCAAGCAGAACCGCTTCGAGTCGGTCATCGCCAACATCAGCGCCTACAGCGAGAACCTGTCGGCGGCCCGCTCGCGCATCACGGACACCGACTTCGCGGTGGAGACGGCCAACATGAGCCGCGCCCAGATCCTGCAACAGGCCGGCGTGGCCATGGTGGCCCAGGCCAACAGCTCCAAGCAGAGCGTGCTGAGCCTGCTGCGGTAAGTCTCGCCTCCTATTCAGAACAACAACAACGGCGATCCTTCCATTGACCGGGGCCTTGCGTCCCGGTTTTTTTTATGGTGCGCCAGGCATGGCGCGCAGCGCCGTGACTGGCGCTATTCCCCGAACTGTGGTGGTGAGGGGATGACTTGGGGGTGGAAGTCCCCTACCGGCCCGTCAAGGGGAACGGTTAGCCGAACAGAACGGCAAGGGTGCTCATTGCGAGGTGGGATCCGAAGGAGGCTGAAGGCTGTCAGGACCCCGGTCCTGACACGTACTTCGATCATCTGGGGCTGGTCTCGTTGCTCGACACCGTGCGACGACTCCGGCGTGTCTTATGAACCGCCGGATGCGGAACCGCACGTCCGGTGGTGTGAGAGGACGGCGGGGGTGACCCCGCCTCCTACTCGATGCGCACCACCACGAAAAAACCCGGACGGGGCCGGGTTCCTTCGCGGGGCCGCAGGCGGTGCCTACAGCTCCTTGATGGCGTTGATCAGCTCGGTGACCATGGCCTGTGCGTCGCCGTAGAGCATGCGCGTGTTGTCGGCGTAGAACAGCTCGTTCTCGATACCCGAGAAGCCGGTGCCCTTGCCGCGCTTGATGACGATGACGTTCTTGGCCTTGTCCACGTTGAGGATGGGCATGCCGTAGATGGGGCTGTCCGGGTTGGTACGGGCGGCCGGGTTGACCACGTCGTTGGCGCCGATGACCAGCGCCACGTCGGCGGTGGGGAACTCGTCGTTGATCTCGTCCATGTCGTAGATGAGATCGTAAGGCACGCCGGCCTCGGCCAGTAGCACGTTCATGTGCCCCGGCATGCGGCCCGCCACCGGGTGGATGGCGAACTTGACCGTCACGCCGCGCTCCTGCAGCAGCTGGGTGAGCTCCCAGATCTTGTGCTGCGCCTGGGCCACCGCCATGCCATAGCCGGGCACGATGATCACCTTGTCGGCGAAGGCCATCATGACGCCGGCGTCGGTGGCCTCGATGGGCTTGAGCGAGCCCTTCACCTCGCCGCCCTCGGCGGCCGTCTCGCCGAAGTGGCTGAACAGCACGTTGCTGATGGGGCGGTTCATGGCCTTGGCCATGAGCTGGGTGAGCAGGGTGCCGGCCGCGCCCACCACGGTGCCGGCGATCATCATGGCCGGGTTGCCGAGCACGAAGCCCTCGAAGCCCACCGCCAGGCCGGTGAGGGCGTTGAACAGGGAGATGACCACCGGCATGTCGGCGCCGCCGATGGGCAGGGTCATCATGACGCCGAAGGCCAGCGCCAGCAGGAAGAAGACGAACAGCGCGAAGCCGCTCACCTCGTGGCCCACCTTGATGATGATCAGGCCCAGCAGCACGGTGACGGCGAACACGGCCAGGTTGACCATCTGCTGGCTGGAGAAGCGCACCGCCTTGCGCATGATGCCCTGCAGCTTGGCGAAGGCGATGAGCGAGCCGGAGAAGGCCACCGTGCCGATGAGCGCGCCGAGCACGGCCATGCTGAGCACGGTGAAGCTCATGGGCTCGCCCTTGACCAGCTCCACGGCGGCGATGGTGGCCGCCGCGCCGCCGCCCATGCCGTTGTAGAGGGCGATCATCTGCGGCATGTCGGTCATGGCCACGCGCTTGCCGGACCACCAGGCCAGCCCCGAGCTGATGGCCATGGCCAGCAGGATCCACATGGTGTTGCCGTGCATCTGCGGGTGCAGGAAGGTGGCCAGGGTGGCCAGCACCATGCCCGCGCCGGCCCAGATGATGCCGCGCCGGGCGTGCACCGGCGAGGACATCTGCTTGAGGCCGACGATGAAGAGGACGGCCGCGACGAAATAGGCGGCCTGCACGATCCAGTTCATTTACTTGCCCCCCTT
>JALVPS010000464.1 GCA_027031685.1 Gammaproteobacteria bacterium
CCACCAGCAGCCCCTCCAGCCGGCGGCGGTAGTCGTCCGCCACGTCGCGCGCGCCGCGCAGCTCGGCGTCCAGGGCGATGTAGGCGAAGAACAGCGGCCACTCGCACTCGATGCCGGCGAATTTCTGCAGCTCGGAGGGCTCGTAGTGCAGCCGCGTCACGTCCTCCAGCACGGTCTGGTGACCGTCCAGCAGGAAACGCTTGCAGCCGTGGCGCCCCTCCAGCTTGCGGCGGATCTTGTCGCGCGTGCGCTCGGCCAGGGCGGCGTCCTCCACGGCATAGGCCGGGTAGCCGATGACCGCCAGCAGGGCGGCGTCCACCTCCTTGGACACCGACTCGCGGGGCAGCAGCCCCTCCAGGGTGATGCGCGCGCGGGCGATGTCGCTGGGCACCACGTGCACCACGCTGGCCGGATCGCCGTGCAGGCCAAACAGGTCGAAGCCGGCCATGGCCTCCAGGGCCGCCTTGGCCATGCCCACCGAGCTGGCGTTGAGCTCCGGCTCGCCGTGGTTGATCTTGTTGCCCCGCTCCCAGATGCCGTAGTCGGGGGTGCAGAAGCTGCGGCTGATGTAGTGCACCAGGTTCTGCACGAAGTCCACCTCGTCGTGGGTGAACACGATGCGCAGGCCGGAGGCGGTCATCTGCGCCAGCATGAGCAGGAACAGGGCGGTGGCGTCCAGCTGCAGGTGACCCCACTCGGCGTCGCCCACCACCGGCAGGCCGGTCTCCGTGTCGTACTTGGCGTGCAGGGCGTCGGCCGGGTCGCGGCTGCACTTGAAGGCCTCCACCTTGGCCGCCTGGCGCATCATGGCCAGCAGCAGGCCGCGCATGAGCTTGACGCTGCTCTGCCCCAGCAGGTGGGCGCGCGGGTGGGCCGGGTCGTGGCGCCGGTAGGCCAGGCCCAGGCCCCACACCGCCAGCACGCTGTACACGTTGTCGCGCACCCAGGCGTCGGTGTAGTCGCCGTGGGCGGTGACCGCCGTGCTGGCCGGCAGCAGCCCGGTCACCGGGTGCTGCCGGGCCAGGATGATGCGCTCGACGGCGTCGTAGTGCGCCGCCAGACGGCGCGTGATGTCCTGCCGGTCCAAGGCGATCGACTCCCTGTGCTCCCTGATCCCTATTCGTCGCCGTCGGCGAACTCCAGCCGCTCCGCCACCGCGTCCAGCGCCGCCTGGGCGCAGGCGGCGTCCTTGTCGCCCCCTGGCGCGCCGCTCACGCCGATGGCCCCCACCAGGGCCCCGGCGGCGCGCACGGGCAGCCCGCCCTCCAGGACCAGCACGTCCTTGACCAGGTCCAGCTTGGCCACGATGTCGGCCCGGTTGCGGGCGAACTCGCCGGTGGAGGTGCCGGACAGGATGACGGCGTTGGCCTTGCGGTAGGCGATCTCCAGGGTGTGGCGCGAGGCCAGGTCGTCGCGCAGGGCGGCCACGGTGTCGCCACTGCGGTCCACCACCACTGCGCTCACCTGGAAGCCCGCCTTGCGGCAGGCGACGAGGGCGTGCTGGGCCAGCTCGGCGGCCAGGTCCACGCCCACCTTCTTCACCGGCACCAGATCGGCGGCCGCGGCGGGCAGCACGGCGAGACCGGCCAGCAGCGGAATCAAAAAACGTTCGTGCACAGTATGCCTCCTCTGGGGTACGGGTGAAACCAGTCATACAGGTTCATGTTCATGGTACTCCGATACCGCCACGGCCGCCCCGTCGGACGCAGCGCCAGCCGGGCGAACAGCAACGGCCGCGGGATGACCTGCACCGGCAACGCCCCGCCCGGGGCAGGCCAGCCGGTCGGCGCCGAGCCGGAGGCCGCGCACCGTGCATGGCCGGCGCCTTGGCGGGGCACTCATGCGTCACCATCTGTCACGGTGACGCAGGTGATTTTGTGCCTAAAATGGGACGCATGGGGAAAGGGTGAGGGGTCACCCGCTTTCCCGCCACCGGGTGGGGGGCCGCCAAGCATCATGATCGGCCTGCTGGACGTCAAACTGCTGTTGCTGCTGTTCCTGGCCAACGGCGCGCCCATCATCGCGCACAAGCTGCTGGGGCGCTGCTGCGCCTGGCCCCTCGACGGCGGGATGGCCTTTTTCGACAAGCGCCCTCTGTTCGGTCCCTCCAAGACCGTGCGCGGAGTGGTGGCGGCCCTGCTGGTGACCACCTCGACGGCACCGCTGCTGGGGCTGCCCGTGGGCATCGGGTTCACCATCGGCCTGTTCGCCATGGCTGGCGATCTGCTGTCCAGCTTCGTCAAGCGCCGCCTGGGCCTGGCGCCGAGCGAGATGGCGCTGGGACTGGATCAGATCCCGGAGACGCTGTTCCCGCTGGCGGCAGTACGCCTGCCGCTGGGTCTGGGCTGGGAGCGCATTCTGCTGCTGGTGGTGGCCTTCCTGGTGCTGGGACTGGTCGTGTCGCGCGTGCTGTACTGGCTGAACATCCGCCAGCACCCCTACTGAGTCACCGTGATCAGCCGTGGCTGGCAGACTCCGGGTAGGGATCACGCCGGCGCAGGGTGTGCAGCGTCATCTCCGGCGGGCAGTTGAAACGCACGTCCACCACCGACACACCCGTGCCCCGGGAGGTGTAGCCCGTCATGTTGTGGCAACGCCAAGGGCCATTGCACACGCTGCGCGGGGCGCGCGCGTTGAGCATGAGCGGGAAGCCCCCGGGCAGGCAGATCTGGCCGCCGTGGGTGTGGCCGCACAGGAAGGCGTCGAAGCCGGCGTGGGCGGCATGCTGGTACGGTTCCGGGCTGTGCGAGAGGAGGATGGAGACGGCACCCTCCGGGATGGCGGCAGTGGCCTTTTCGATGTTGTGCGCCTCGTAGTAATGCGGGTCGTCGATGCCGGCCAGCCAGATGCGCTCGCCGCTCCGTTCCACGGGCACCGCCTCATTGAGCAGCACCCGTACGCCCATGGCCT
>JALVPS010000465.1 GCA_027031685.1 Gammaproteobacteria bacterium
TCCTGCCCTGCGACGTGGCCTCCGACGAGCAGATCGACGCCGTCTTCGCCACCCTGGGCGAGCGCTGGGATGGGCTGGACATCCTGGTGCACTCCGTGGCCTTCGCCCCGCGCGAGCTGCTGGAGGGTGACTTCCTGGACAACATCACCCGCGAGGGCTTCCGCATCGCTCACGAGATCAGCTCCTACAGCCTGGCGGCCCTGGCCAAGGCGGCGCGCCCGCTCATGCGCGGCCGCAACGGCGCCATCCTCACCCTCTCCTACCTGGGCGCCGAGCGGGCCATGCCCAGCTACAACGTCATGGGTCTGGCCAAGGCCAGCCTGGAGGCCAACGTGCGCTACCTGGCCTTCACCCTCGGCCCGGAGGGCACGCGCGTCAACGCCGTCTCCGCCGGGCCCATCCGCACCCTGGCCGCCAGCGGCATCGGCGACTTCCGCAAGCTGCAGGACGAGGTGGCCAAGTACGCCCCCCTGCGCCGCAACGTGACCATCGAAGAGGTGGGCAACACCGCCGCCTTCCTGTGCTCCGACCTGGCCAGCGGCATCACCGGCGAGATCACCTATGTGGACGCCGGCTACAACACCGTGGCCACCGCCGGCTGAACGGCCCTCTCCCGCCGCCCGGCGGCACGGCCCCACCGGGCGCCCTGATGCAGGTCAACACACCGCCGCCCCGCCCGGGGTAGCCTGGGCGCATCTCCCAAAGCACACAGGAGCGGCGCCATGCTGGGCGAGAAACACGACCTGCACCACGAGTTCCCAGAACTGGGCGAGAAGATCCACGCGCTGAAGGTGGGCAACGCCCACTTCGCGCGCCTGTTCGACGAGTACCACCAAGTCAACCGGGAAGTGGTGCGCATCGAGGAGGGAGTGGAGACCACCTCGGACCAGTACCTGGAGGAGCTCAAGAAGCGCCGGCTGTGGTTGAAGGACGAGCTGTACCGGATGCTGCGCGAGTAAGGGGGATGCACGACCCACGGCCGGCGGGGACGGCCCTTTCGTGCCACAATTGCCAAATCCGTCACGGTTGCTCGTAGGCGCAACGGTTACACTGCCGCAGGCAGGCCGGCAAGCCGACAGGGATCCCCCAGGGAATGGCCGGTGTCGTGGCATTGGATTCGGCCGGCCTGCCCTCCTCTCCCCGATTGTACCCGCCCGCACGCTTGCAGCCGGCCTGAAAGCCGGGCGGACGCGGCATGCCAGGATCGACCTCCTCCCACTCCGCCCCACCGGGCGAGATCGGACAGCACGGGTGAAACGCGGCAGCCATTGGCCGCCTCCTGGGTTGGGCGCCCGGCCAAACCCGCGCCCCCGGCTCCAGGCACCCACCCCCGCAAGGAATCCTCCAGCCACACAGCGGCCGATCGGCTCGCCAGGCAGCGGCGTGGCGGACAATGATGTCGACGCAACCGAGCCGGGAGCGATGCAGGGCAAGGCCGATCCCTCCCGGGCAGCGGGCGCTCACCCCTGCCCCACCCACACGCGGGCGTTGCGGAACATGCGCAGCCAGGGCCCGTCCTCGCCCCAGCCATCGGGGTGCCAGCTGTACTGCACGGTGCGGAACAGCCGCTCCGGGTGGGGCATCATGATGGTGAAGCGGCCGTCGGCGGTGGTCAGCCCAGTGATCCCCAAGGGCGAGCCGTTGGGGTTTTCCGGGTAGTGCTCGGTGGCGTGGCCGCGGTTGTCCACGTAGCGCAGGGCCACCAGGCCGGCGTCCAGCACGGCCTGGTCGGTGTTGTCCAGGAACACGGCCCGGCCCTCGCCGTGGGCCACGGCGATGGGCAGGCGCGAACCCTGCATCTCGGTGAGCAGGATGGACGGCGAGGGCAGCACCTCCACCAGGCTGAGGCGCGCCTCGAACTGTTCGGAGCAGTTGCGGCGGAACACGGGCCAGTGGGCGGCGCCGGGGATGAGGGCCTTGATCTGCGACAGCATCTGGCAGCCATTGCACACGCCCAGGGCGAACACGTCGTCGCGCTGGAAGAAGGCCGCGAAGCGGTCGCGGGCGCGCCGGTTGTGCAGGATGGTCTTGGCCCAGCCGCCACCGGCGCCCAGCACATCGCCGTAGGAGAAGCCGCCGCAGGCCACCAGCCCCACGCAGTCGCGCAGGTCCTCGTCGCCGTCCACCACGTCGGTCATGTGCACGTCCACCGGGGTGAAGCCGGCGCGGTGGAAGGCGGCCGCCATCTCCACCTGGCCGTTGACGCCCTGCTCGCGCAGGATGGCCACGCGCGGCCGGCCGTAGCGGCGCACCCAGGGGGCAGCCACGTCCTCTTGGGCGTCGAAGCCCACGTGGGGGGTGAGGCCGGGGTCGTCCTCGGCCAGCCGCTCGAATTCCTGCAGGGCGCAGTCCGGGTTGTCGCGCAGGGCCTGCATGCGATAGCTGGTCTCGGCCCACAGCCGGTGCAGCTCGCTGCGCGGGCGCGAGTAGAGCACCTGCCGGCCGCGCGCCACGGCGATGCGGTCGTCCTCCGGCAGCAGCTGGCCCACCACGTGCACGTGGCTGCCCAGGCCGGCCTCGCGGAAGGCGGCCAGCACCTCTTCCAGGTCCTGGTGGCGCACCTGCACCACGGCCCCCAGCTCCTCGTTGAACAGGGCGGCGATGGGATCGTCGCCCAGCTCGTCGAGGCGGATCTCCACGCCCACATGGCCGGCGAAGGCCATCTCGCACACGGTGACGAACAGGCCGCCGTCGGAGCGATCGTGGTAGGCCAGCAGGCGGCCCTCCTGGTTGAGGGTCTGGATGGTGTCGAAGAAGGCGCGCAGGGCCTGCGGGTCGTCCAGGTCGGGGGCGTGGCGGCCCACCTGCTTGTGCACCTGGGCCAGGCAGGAGCCGCCCAGGCGCTGGCGCCCCTTGCCCAGGTCGATGAGCAGCAGGTCGGAGTCGCCCTGGTCGGTGCGCAGCTGCGG
>JALVPS010000466.1 GCA_027031685.1 Gammaproteobacteria bacterium
TTCAGGTAATGCGCGATCTGCGCCGCCCGCTCATAAGGGCCGGGCGGGCAGCGGAAGGGGTTGGGCGGGGCCACGATGACGACATTGTCGCCGTCGCGCAGGGCGCGAATCTGCTTGCGCAGCAGCAGGGTCTGCGGCCCGGCCTTCCAGGCATGGGGCAGGCGCTCGGCCACCTCCGGCCCGTAGCCCTGAATGGTCCGCCACTTGAAGTCCACGCCGGGGGAGACGATCAGCCGGTCGTAGGCCAGCGTCTTGCCGCTGGCGGTGCGCACCCGGTGCTTGTCCGGCTCGATGGCGGTGACCTTGTCGTGCACCACCCGCACGCCGTGCGCCTTCAGGCCCTCGTAGCCGAAGGTGAGCGAGGCGATGTCGCGCTCGCCGCCCAGGACCTCGTTACTGAGGGGGCAGGAGACGAACTGCGGGTTCTGTTCCACCAGCGTGACCTCGATGCCGGGGTCGAGGCGGCGGATGTACTTGGCGGCGATGGCGCCACCATAGCCGCCGCCGACGACCACCACCCGCCCCTTGGCGCGGGCGATGACCGGCCCGGGCAGACCCAGTACGCCGCCGGCCGCGGCGCCGCCGGCCAGGCGGATGAAGCTTCTGCGGGAAATGGGGTTCATGACGGGTTCCTCCTCCTCAGTGCTGGCTGGCGTAGTAGTGGGCGAGAGCCTGCAGGTCCTCGTCGCTCAGGCTGCCCAGGCGCAGCGCCATCAGGTTGGGCTGCGGCACGGGACGGTTCTCCAGCTTGCATTCCTGCAGCTGCATGTGCAGGTACTCGGGCCACTGCCCGCCCAGGCGCGGCAGGGTGGCCTCGGCGTACAGCCCGTCGGCCAGGTGGCAGTTGGCGCAATACTTCTCGTGCAGCGCCTTGCCCCGCGCCACCAGTTCGGGATTCAGCCGGGCCTGCTGCGTGCGCCAGGGGCGGTCGGCGAAATAGTCGGCCAGGCGGGCCAGCTGGTCGTCGTCGTAGCCCCGGGCGATGCGCCCCATGATGGTCGAGGCGCGCCGCCCGTCGCGAAACTTCTGCATCACGCTGATGAAGTATTCGCGGGGCAGGCCGCCGATGGTGGGCATGGAAAGGCCCGCGCTGGCCCCGTCGGTACCGTGGCAGCCGGCGCAGGGGGCGGCCAGCACCTCATCGTCGATCTCGCCGGCCCACGCGGGCAGGGCGCAGGCCAGGGCCGCCAGGGCGGCGATGATCCGAGAATGTTTCATTTTGTGTACCTCCCGCGCTCAGGATTGGGGTTCGGTTGCCTCGCGCCGCGCCTCGCGCGCCGGGGCACGGTCGTCGGCGGCTGCCTTGTGTTGCCTGGCGTGCTTCTCGCGCAGCGCCTCGGCCATCTCCTTGATCTCGGCCAGGTCGCGCACCATCTCGCTCCAGCCGTACCACAGGGCGTAGTCCGGGTTGGCGTGGAAGGTGCCCTGGAAGGTGCGCATGCGGTGCTTGAGGTGCATGACGAACAGGCGCTGCTCGATGGGACGGGGGGCGTCGTGGAAGGTGAGCAGGTCGGGGAAGGGGTAGGCGTAGTTGGCCGGCTTTTCCAGGATGCCGTCCTTGTACAACCCGGCCACGATGCGAATGGCCTCGGCCAGCAGGCGGTCGGCCTGACGGATCATGTCGTCACCCTTCTTCAGCTCGCCTTCCGCGAACTCGCGGGAATGGCACCGGCTGCAGGTGTCGAGCATCTTCTTGCGTTCCCGGTCGAAGTCCTCTTTTGTCAGCCGCGCCACGTCGGCCGCCTTGACCACGTCCAGGCGCTTGGTGGGCTTGCCCTCCGGGTCCAGCACCCCCAGCGCCTGCAGAATGGTGATCTGATCGGCCTTCCACTGCGGGTCTTCCGGCAGCGGCAGGCGCACGGCCAGAAAGCCCCAGGCGGTGCGCACCTCGTGGTTGCCGTCCTGCATGTGGCAGGTCTGGCACTTGGGCGCCGAGGCCTGCTCACCGAGCACGCCCAGCTGCTTCAGCGAGTAGCGCACGCCGTGCTTGGAGGTCGAGTACATCTCCCACTGCGGGTGGTCGAAGCCCATGTGGCAGGTCTGGCAGGCCTGCGGCTGCTGCGCCTCCTTCTTGGAGAAGGCGTGCCGCGTGTGGCAGGAGTCGCAGGCGGCATGGCCGAAGCCGGAGCCTTGCTTGCGCAGTCGGGCCAGCTCCTCGGGTGGCTTGGGACCGATCTTGTGACAGCCGCCGCAGCCCTTCTGGCCCTCGGCCAGCGCCATGGGCAGTTGGTGGGTGGTGGGCATGGCATTCATTGAGGCCCAGCCGAAGGCGTGCTTGCCCTTCATGAACTGTTTGAACTGCTCCTCATGGCAGGACTGGCAGGTCTCCGGCGTGGGCAGGCGCACGTCGGCCACGTCCTCCGCCGTGGTGTGGTCCAGGCCGTGGCAGTGGGCGCACACCACGCCGTTCCGCGAATGGGCGCTGGTCTCCCAGTCGTGCACCAGTTGCGGGTTGGTGGTGCGGTGACAGTCGAGACATTTCACGTTGGCCTTGTTCTCCGGCGAGTCGGGCGGCGGCTTCTTGCTCGCCAGCACCGGACTGGTCGGCAGGAACAACAGCGTGATGCCAAGCAAGATCGTGGGAATGTTCATGGTTGGCTGGCTCCTAACGGTTCGGTTCGCGGGGCACCGGAGGGTGCTTGCCGTGCGTGGAAAGTTTGTTATCGGCAGGCAATATTCTGGACCAGTCGCAAAATGGTGTAATTAACAAATGTTGTCAATGTAATGCCATGAATGAAAAAAGAAATATTTTTGATATATGTTAATTTAAACGATCGCTGCAAAGGCTTGTCTGCCTGATGTCAATGTCGGTTGGGGAGGCAGTCGGCGTACGACGCCGCCGGGGCGCGCTGGCGGATCCCGCCACAGAGGGCGGCTGGCGGTTCCAGCGGGGTGGGCAGTGG
>JALVPS010000467.1 GCA_027031685.1 Gammaproteobacteria bacterium
TGGCCTGAATGTCGTCCAGCGCCACCAGCGCGACCCCGCTCTGCCCCAGGGCGCCCAGCCGCGCCGGGGCGCCGGCCCCGGCGCCCTCCAGGGCCAGGGCGTCCACCGCCCCGCCCCGCCCGGTCATTTCGGCGCACAGGGCGCGCAACAGATAGCTCTTGCCATACCGGCCGTTGCTCCACAGCAGCACCTGCCGCTCGCCGCGTCCTTCCGCCAGCTCGCGCAGGCAAGCCACCGCCGCCGCGTTGGGCCCGGCGACGAAGCGCGCCAGGCTGGGCGTCTCCGGCAGGGCGATGGGCAGCGGCAGCTGCTGCATCAGGCGGTTCCGCCTTCGTCGCGGTGCCCGCCCCCGGCCACCGCCTGCGCGCCGTAGATGCGGCTGCTGAGGTAACGCTGCTGCAGGTGGCGCACGATGACCGCCAGCACCGCCGCCACCGGCAGCGCCAGCAGCACGCCGAAGAAGCCGAACAGCTGCCCGCCGGCCAGCACGGCGAAGATGACCGTCACCGGATGCAGGCCGATGCGGTCGCCCACCAGCAGCGGCGTGAATACCGCGCCCTCCAGCACCTGCCCCACGCCGAACACCAGCCACACCGGCCACAGGGCGCCCAGGTCGTGGGTCTGGAAAAACATGGCCAGGCTGGCCACCACGATACCCACCAGAAAGCCCAGATAGGGCACGAAGCTCACCAGCCCGGCGGCCATGCCCACCAGCAGGGCGAACTTGAGCCCCACCAGGCCCAGTCCCAGCGAATACACCATCCCCAGCGCCAGCATGACCATCAGCTGGCCGCGGATGAAGGCCGACAGCACCTCGTCTGCCTCGCGCGCCAGCTGGGCGATGACCGGCTCCAGGTCGCGCGGCAGCAGATGGTCGATACCGGCAATGAAGCGGTCCCAGTCGCGCAGCAGATAGAAGGTGACCACCGGGATGAGCAACAGGTTGGCCACCCAGGTGGCGATCCACGCCCCGGAGTGGCCGAGACGGCGCAGCGCCCCCGCGGCCAGCCCGCCGGCCTGGGCCCAGTTGCCCCCCAGCCAGTCCCGCACCAGGTTCATGTCCAGCTGGTCCGGGGCCAGGGCGAAACGCTCGCGCAGCAGCGGCAGCAGGTGTTGCTCGATCCAGGCCAGATAGTCGGGCAGGGCCTGCAGCAGCAGGCGCAGTTGCTGTTCAGCCAGCGGCAGCAGGATGAGCGCCAGCAGGGCCAAGCCCAGGCCCATGAACACGAAGATGGTCACCACCGCCAGCGTGCGCGACAGGCCCCAGGCCTCCAGCCGGTCGGCCAGCGGGTCGTTGAGGTAGGCGAACAGGCCGGCCACCAGGAAGGGAGTCAGCACCGGCGCCAGCAGGTACAGCAGCCAGCCCAGCAGGACCAGCGAGGCGAGCAGGAACCAGCGCTGGGAGTCGGTCAGGGTCATGCGGCGCTCCTTCGGTGGTGGGCGACGGCCTTGCGGCTCCACACCCACACGTAAGTGACGCCGCTGACCAGCGTGCTGGCCAGCATGGCCAGCACCAGGATCCGCAGCAGGGGCGGCGGCAGCACACCGTAGGCGACATGGGTGAGCACCGCCAGCACCAGCAAGATCTGCAGCAGGGTGTTGAGCTTGCCCACCAGCAGCGGCTCCATGCGCAGGGCGCGGGTGACGAACTGGTAGGCCAGCGCCCCGCCCAGGATGACGAGATCACGCGCCAGCACCGCCGCAAACAGCCACCAGGGGATGAGCCCCTGCCAGGAGATGCAGTAGAAGGCCACGATCATCAGCGACTTGTCGGCGATGGGATCGAGCAGCGCCCCCAGCCGGCTCTGCCAACCGAACCAACGCGCCAGGAAGCCGTCCAGCCCGTCGCTGAAGCCGGCCAGGAAGAACAGCCAGAAGGCGACGCGGTATTCTCCGTGCAGGATGGCCCAGGCGATGGGCGGCACCAGCAGCAGGCGCAGTACCGTGAGGGCGTTGGGGATGTGGCGGGCGGCGTTCATTGCAGCAGGAAATGGGTCAGACCCTCGTGCGCGGCGCCCACCGGCGGGGCCACCCGCTCCAGCACGCCGTCGCGGCGCAGGGCGGCCAGCCAATGGGCCGGATTGCCGAGCAGGGTCACCTCCAGGGTGGCCACATCGCCGCGGTGGCTCAGCAACCGCCAGGACCGCACCGCCTCCTGTCCGTCCAGATAGCGACTCAGGCGCTGGAAGTCCCGCCATGACTTCACGTAGGCCACCCGGATGCGCAACGTGCCGCCACCGGCCGCCGCGCCGGCGCCGTCCGTCTCGTCGTCCGCCGCCGCGGCGGTGCCCGGCAGCGCCGCCAGCGCCTGGCGCAGGGCCTCGCCGGGACTGTCCGCCTCGCGCACCACGGGGGCGGCGGCGGGCTCGACCACGCGGCTCAGGCGCGCCCGCCAGCGCCCGCCCGGCAGGGCCTCCAGGGTGCCGGCCACACTGGCCGCCACGCCATAGCGGGCGCTGGCCTCGACCACCGGCGGCAGGAAGCCCTGGCGCAGATCGGCCACCCGCACCCGGCGCAGGTCGTCCAGGTCCAGCACCGGCCACAGCGGCCGGTAACCGGCGGCGCGCAGGGCCGCCGCCACCGTGTCGCGCAGCGGACCGGGCGTGTCCTCACCCAGCAGGTGCGCCGAACCGTCCGGCCGCGTCCGCACCGCCAGCCACACCAGGAGCTCCTCCTGCAGGCGCGGGCGCACGGCCACGCCCTGCTCGCGCAGGGCCGCCAGCAGCGCGCCCTGGTCGAATACCGCCATCAGCCGCCAGTGGTCCGCGTCGGCCGACTCATACCGGTATTCACTGAGAAATTCCTCCAGGCGCTCGCCCAGCGCCCGGCCCACGGGCCCCTGCGCCAGCCGCGCATCACCGGTGAGGGCGGTGAGGGTCTGGGTCAGGGCACGGCGCAGGCCG
>JALVPS010000468.1 GCA_027031685.1 Gammaproteobacteria bacterium
TGAGCATGATGCCCGCCGTGTGCGGCCCCACCGCGGCCTGCAGGGCGGCCAGGTCCACGTCGCCATTGGCGTCGGTGGGGATCTCGCGCACCGTGTAGCCGCACATGACGGCGGTGGCCGGGTTGGTACCGTGGGCCGCGTCGGGCACCAGGATCTCGCGCCGCTCGCTGTCGCCGCGCGCGTCGTGATAGGCGCGGATCATGGCCACGCCGGCGAACTCGCCCTGGGCGCCGGCCATGGGCGTGAGCGACACGCCGGCCATGCCGGTCACCTCGCGCAGCATCTCCTGCAGCTCGTAGAGGATGGACAGCAGGCCCTGGCTGTGGGAGGCCGGCGTGTGGGGATGACGGTCGAGGAACCCGCTCAGCATGGCCAGCCGGTTGGCGGCGCGCGGGTTGTACTTCATGGTGCAGGAGCCGAGCGGATAGAAGTGCGTGTCGATGGAGAAGTTCTTCTGCGACAGGCGCGTGTAGTGGCGCACCACCTGCAGCTCGGACACCTCCGGCAGACCCAGCGGCGACTGGCGCAGCCGGTCCGCCGGCAGGTCCACCGCCGGCATCGTGGCGGGCATCTGCGCCCGCGCCCGGCGGCCGGGCACGGCGTGGTCGAAGATCAGCATGGGCGCGGGCGCCCCGCTCAGCCCAGGGCGGCCAGGGCCGCGTCGTAGTCCGGCTCCTGGGTGATCTCGGGCACCAGCTGGGTGTAGAGGACCTTGTTGTCCTCGTCCAGCACCACCACGGCGCGGGCCGTGATGCCGGCCAGCGGGCCGTCCACGATGAGCACGCCGTAGTCCTTGGCGAAGTTGCGGTCGCGCATCATGGACAGGGTCTGCACGTTGTCGATGCCCTCGGCCTGGCAGAAGCGGGCCTGGGCGAAGGGCAGGTCGGCGGAGATGGTGAGGAAGACGGTGTCGTCGCGCCCCCTGGCCGCCTCGTTGAATTTCCTGGTGGAGGTGGCGCACACGCCGGTGTCCAGGCTGGGCACGATGTTGAGCAGCTTCTTCTTGCCGGCGAAGTCGGCCAGCGTCACGTCCTGCAGCTCGGCGGTGGTGAGCTTGAAGTCGGGGGCCTGGCTGCCCACCGCCGGCAGCTCGCCGTTGGTGTGGATCTCGTTGCCTTCCAGGGTAATGGTGGCCATGGTTCTCTCTCCTCTGGTCGTGGGTTCAGGCCAGCGCCCGCTCGAGGGCGCCGGCCAGGCGTTCGATGTCCTGCCGGTCGCGCCGCTCGGTGGCGCACAGCAGCAGGCAGTTCTCCAGCTCGGCGTAGTCGCGCCCCACCCGGTAGCCGGCCAGGATGCCGTCGTCCAGCAGGCGGCGCCAGACCGGCTCGGCGGGCCGGCCCAGGTCCAGCACCACCTCGTGGAAGTGGTGGCCGGCAAAGCGCGGCCGCAGGCCCAGGGCGGCCAGCCGCTCCATCAGGGCGCGCGTGTTGGCCCAGCAGGTGGCGGCCACGCGGCGCAGTCCCTCCGGCCCCAGCAGGGCCATGTGGATGGTGGCGGCGGTCACCAGCAGGCCCTGGTTGGTGCAGATGTTGGAGGTGGCCTTGGAGCGGCGGATGTGCTGCTCGCGCGCCTGCAGGGTGAGCACGAAGCCGGGCTTGCCGTCGGCGTCGGTGGTGCGCCCCACCAGGCGGCCCGGCATCTGCCGCACGTGGGCCTGCTTGCAGCACAGCAGGCCGAAATAGGGCCCGCCGGCGGACAGCGGCGCGCCCAGGGGCTGGCCGTCGCCGCACACGATGTCGGCGCCGTCGTCGCCCCACTCGCCGGGCGGTCTGAGCAGCGCCAGGGCCAGCGGGTTGACCAGGCCGATGACCAGCGCGCCGTTGGCGCGCGCCCAGCGGGCGAGGGCATCCACGTCCTCCAGGGCGCCGAAGAAGTTGGGCTGGGGCACCACCAGGGCGGTGACGTCCTCGCCGGCGAAGGCGTCCAGCGCGGCGAGGTCGGTGGTGCCACTGTCCGCGGCCCAGGGCAGGGGCACCAGCTCGATGCCCTGGTGGCGCACGATGGCCTCGGCGGTGGCGCGGTAGGCGGGCGGCACGGTGGCCGGCATCAGCACGCGACGCGCCTTCGACTTGCGATTGACGCGCACGGCCATGAGCACTGCCTCGGCCAGCGCCGAGGCGCCGTCGTACAGCGAGGCGTTGGAGACGTCCATGCCGGTCAGGCCGGCCATCATGCTCTGGTACTCGTAGATGAGCTGCAGCGTGCCCTGGCTGGCCTCGGCCTGGTAGGGGGTATAGGCGGTGTAGAACTCGCCGCGGGTGACGATCTCCCACACGGCGGCGGGGATGTGGTGCTCGTAGGCGCCGGCGCCGACGAAGTTGAGCAGCGGGGCGTCCTGCGCCGCGCGGGCGGCCATGATGCGCTCGATCTCCATCTCGCCGAGGCCGTGCGGGATGCCGTCCAGCGAGGCGCCGCGCAGGGCGGTCGGGATCTCGTCGAACAGCGCCTCCAGGCGCCCGACGCCGATGGCGGCCAGCATGTCGGCCACCTCCCGCTCCGTGTGGGGGATGAAAGGCATGGCGCGCTCCGGCTCAGTCGGCGATCTCGGCCGCGTAGCCGTCGGCGTCCAGCAGGTCGTCCAGCTCAGTCGCGTCGTTGATCTCGATGGAGAACAGCCAGCCCTCGCCATAGGGGTCGGAATTGATGGTGCCCGGCTCGTCCTCCAGCAGGTCGTTGACCTCGGCCACCTCGCCGCTCACCGGGGCATACACGTCGGAGGCGGCCTTGACCGACTCCACCACCGCGCAGGCCTCCTCGGCGGTCACACTGGCGCCCACCTCCGGCAGCTCCACGTACACCACGTCGCCCAGCAGTTCCTGGGCGTGGTCGGTGATGCCCACCGTCACCGTGCCGTCGCCGTTGTCGCGCACCCACTCGTGGGTCTTGGTGTATTTCAGATCCGCTGGAATCTCGCTCATGCCTCTCCTCTCCCCCGGCCTGTGCCGTTGTTACAGATCGATCAGAACCTTGCCCCGACGCACGAAGGGCAGCTTGACGATGCGGGCCGGCTGGCGCCGCCCGCGGATTTCCACCTCGCAGCGCGTGTCATCGCCAGGCGGGATGCGGGCCATGGCGATGGAACGCTGCAGGGTGGGCGAAAACCCGCCGCTGGTGATCTCCCCCTGGCGGCCGTCGGCCAGGTACACCGGCAGGTGGTTGCGCAATACGCCCTTGCCCTCCAGCACCAGGCCCACCCAGCGCGGCAGGCCGCCGGCGGCGCGCTGCCGCTCCAGGGCCGACCGGCCGATGAACCGGCGCCCGGGCGGCTCCCAGGTCACCGTCCAGCCCAGGCCGCACTCCAGGGGCGTGACGGTCTCGTCCATGTCCATGCCGTACAGGTTCAGGCCCGCCTCCAGGCGCAGCGTGTCGCGCGCGCCCAGACCGCAGGGCTGCACGCCGGCCGCCCGCAGGGCGCGCCACAGGGGCACGATGTCGGCGTGCGGCAGCAGGATCTCGAAGCCGTCCTCGCCGGTGTAGCCGGTGCGCGCCACCATGGCCTCGCCGTCGCGCGCCGCGGCAAACGGGGCCAGCGCCTCGGCCGGGCCGCGCAGCCCCGCGGGCAGCAGCGGCGTGGCCAGGGCACGCGCCTGCGGCCCCTGCACGGCCAGCATGGACAGGTCGTCGCGCTCGCGGATGCGCACGTCGAAACGCTCCGACTGGCGGCGCATCCAGGCCAGGTCCTTGTCGCGCGTGGCGGCGTTGACCACCAGCCGGTAGTCGGTGTCCGAGAAGCGGTAGGTGATGAGGTCGTCGATGACGCCGCCCTCCACGTTCAGCATGCAGCCGTAGAGGGCCTTGCCGTGCGGAAGGAGGGCCACGTCGTTGGTCAGCAGGCGGCGCAGGAAGTGGGTGGTCTGGGAGCCGGACAGGTCCACCACGGCCATGTGGGAGACGTCGAACATGCCGGCGGCGCGCCGCACGGCGTGGTGCTCGGCCAGCTGCGAGCCGTAGTGCAGCGGCATCTCCCAGCCGGCGAATTCCACCATGCGGGCGCCGGCCTGCAGGTGCTCCTCAAAGAGGGCGGTCTTCTGTGTCATGACGCAACCGTGCTGAACAGGGATCGTGCGCGATTCGATGGGTCCGCCTTCCGGCGGGCCACCGCCCCTCTGTCCGGTCACCTGAGAGATTGTCCCCCTTCGGTGGGCGTCGTGCGCCGCTCTCCAGAGCCAACATCGCCTGCCACGGTCCCTGGTGCCTGAGCGTTTCCGGGCGGAATTGCGCCTTCGGCGGGGCCGGCCGGCCCACTCTCCCATGGCAGCCGTGCGGCGCCGCGCGCCGCGCGTTGGAACGGGGAACTATAGACGAGTTCGGCGCGGATCAAAACCGGGCAGGGCGTGGGGCTGGCCCGGCGGGCCTCAGGGCCCGGCCGGGCGGGCCAGCTCGGGCAGGGCGGGGTCGGCGGTGCCCAGGGCCACGGCCATGAGCAGCCGCTTGAGGGGCGGCAGGCGGTCGGCCACCGACAGGCCGGCGTTGCGCAGCCAGGCCAGCGGCGGCAGGTCGTTGACGAACACCGCCTGGAAGGCCTCCATGAGGCGCAGCATGAGTCCGTTGTCGGCGGCGCGCGCCCGCTCGTAGCGGCGCAGCACGGCGAGGCTGCCCAGGTCGCGGCGCGCCGCGCCCACCACCTCGGCCAGCTGGGCGGCGTCCAGGAAGCCCAGGTTGACGCCCTGCCCGGCCAGCGGGTGGATGGTGTGGGCGGCGTCCCCCACCAGGGCAATGCGCGGCTTGACGTACTGGCGCGCCTGGCGCCCCACCAGCGGGAAGGACTGGCGCGGCCCGGCCCACAGCACCTCGCCCAGGCGCGCCTCGGCGGCATCGGTGAGGGCGGCGCGGAAGGCCTCGTCGTCCAGGGCCAGCATGTCCTCGGCGAGGGCGGCGCGCAGGCTCCACACGATGGCGCTGTGCCCCTCGGGCAGGGGCAGGAAGGCCAGCACGCCGTGGGGCAGGAAGCGCTGCCAGGCGGTGAAGTCGTGGTGCCGCTCGATGCGCACCACGGCGACGATGGCCCGCTGGCCGTAGTCGCGCTCGCGCACGGCGATGCCGGCCGCCTCGCGCACCCGCGAGCGCGCCCCGTCGGCGCCCACCAGCAGCGGCGCGGTGAGCACCCGGCCGTCGTCCAGGGTGACGATGGCCTCGCGCGTGTCCACGGCGAAGCGCTGCAGGGGGGCCTCGCCCAGCCAGTCCACGTTGTCGCGCCCCTGCACCGCCTCCCACAGGGCGCGCTGCACCACGTCGTTCTCCACGATGTGGCCCAGGTTGGGCTGGCCCAGCTCAGTGGCGGAGAAGTGGATCTCGCCGTGGCCACCGGCGTCCCACACACGCATGTGGCTGTAGGGGGTGCAGCGCCACTGCTGGATGCGCGGCCAGGCGTGCAGGCGGGTGAGCAGGGCCTCGCTGGCGCGGTTGAGGGCCACCACGCGCGCCTGCAGCGGGCGATCGGGGTCGAAGGGGGCCGGCGCGGCGCCCGAGTCCAGCACGGCCACGCGGCATCCGGCGCGGCCGATGGCGGCGGCGGTGGCCAGCCCCACCATGCCGCCGCCCACCACGATGACGTCGTAACGATGGATCATGTCGCCTCCGCCGGCAGTGGCCGGCCCTGGAACAGCGGCCCGCCCTGGCCGGCGCGCCAGCCCATGCCCAGCCAGGCCAGGCGGTGCTTGAGGGGCGGCAGGCGGTCGAGCAGCAGCAGCCCGGCGGCGCGCGCGTGGGACAGGGGCGGCCAGGGGTTGGTGAACAGGCGCAGCAGGCCGTCGGTGGCGCGCTGGGTGGCGTCGATGTCCGCCTGGCGGCGGCGCGCCCAGGCGGCCAGCAGCTCCGGCGCGCCGGGGTCGGCGGCGCCGGCCAGCCGCTGGGCCAGCTCGGCCACGTCGCGCAGGGCCAGGTTGAAGCCCTGGCCGGCGATGGGGTGCAGGGTGTGGGCGGCGTTGCCGATGAGCAGGCCGCGCCCGGCCACCAGGCGCGCCGGCCGCACCAGGCGCAGCGGGAAGCCCTGCCGCCGGCCGACGCGGCAGAAGGCCCCCAGGCGGCGCCCGAAGCGGGCCTGCAGGGCGGCCAGGAAGTCCGGCTCGTCCAGGGCCAGGGCCGCCTCGGCGCGATCCGGCGGCAGGGTCCACACGAAGGCGCAGCGGTCGCCAGCCAGCGGCAGCAGGGCCAGCGGTCCGTCCGGCGTGAAGCGCTCGAAGGCGCGCCCGGCGGGCGGGTGCCGGGGGGTGAGATTGCCGATGACGCCCCACTGGCCGTAGTCCACCTGCCGCGCGGCGATGCCCAACTGGCCGCGCAGGGGCGAGTCGCTGCCATCGGCGGCCACCAGCAGGCGGGCGCGGATGGCCTCCGGCGCGCCGTTCCCGGCCAGGCGCAGGCGCACGGCGTCGGCCTCTTGCGTCACGGCGCGCGCCTCGGCGGGGCGGAACACGGTCAGGCGCGGGTGGTCGGCCAGGCGCGCGGCCAGGGCGGCGCCCAAGTGGCGCAGGGTGAGCACGTAGCCCAGGGCCGGCAGGCGCTCGTCGCGGGCCCGCAGGCGGGTGACGCCGAAGCGGCCGCGCTCGGAAACGTGCACCTCGGTCATGGGCGTGGCGTGTGCGGCCAGCGCGTCCCACAGGCCCAAGCCAGCCAGGATCTGGCGCGAGCCCCAGCCCAGCGCCAGGCTGCGCTCGTCGTAGTCGTCGCCGTCGGCCGCCGCCGGCAGGGGGCGCGCCTCCACCAGCGCCAGGCGCAGCCCGGTGGGGCGCAGCGCCTCGGCCAGGGTGGCGCCCACCAGGCCGCCGCCGACGATGGCCACGTCGAATGACTGCACTTCGCTCATGCGCCCGCCATGAGGGCCTCGATGTCCTCCGGCCGCTTGACCAGCCCCTCGGTGAGCACCTCGCTGCCCTCCTTCGTCACCAACACGTCGTCCTCGATGCGGATGCCGATGCCCTGGAAACGCTTGGGCACGTCCTTGCTGCCGGGGGCGATGTACAGGCCTGGCTCCACGGTCATGACCATGCCCGGCTCCAGCACGCGCCACTCCTCGCCCACCTTGTAGTCGCCCACATCGTGCACGTCCAGCCCCAGCCAGTGGCCGGTGCGGTGCATGTAGAAGCGGCGGTAGGCGCCGTCCTTGATGAGCGTGGCGGGCTTGCCCTTGAGCAGGCCCAGCTCGATGAGGCCGCGGGTGAGCACGCGCACGGCGGCGTTGTGCGGGTCGTTCCAGTGGTTGCCGGGCACCACCTGCTCGATGGCCGCCTGCTGGGCGGCCAGCACCAGCTCGTACAGCTCGCGCTGGGCCGGGCTGTAGCGGCCGTTGACGGGGAAGGTGCGCGTCACGTCGCTGGCGTAGCCGCAGTACTCGGCGCCGGCGTCGATGAGCAGCAGGTCGCCGTCGCGCAGCGGGGCGCTGTTCTCCGTGTAGTGCAGGATACAGCCGTTCTCGCCGCCGCCGACGATGGACGGGTAGGCCGGCTCGCAACCGTGGCGGCGGAAGGTGTGCAGCAGCTCGGCCTCCACCTCGAACTCGTAGCGCCCCGGGGCGGTGGCCCGCATGGCGCGCCGGTGGGCCTCGACGGTGATGCGCGCCGCCTCGCGCATGAGGCGCAGCTCGGAGCGCGACTTGTACAGCCGCATGTCGTGCAACAGGAATTCCAGGTCGATGAACTCGTGCGGCGCGCTGGCCCCGCTGCGCACCTTGCGCCGCAGCTGGTTCACCCAGTCCATGAGGCGCCGGTCGAAGGCGGCGTCCTTGCCCATGGTGTAGTAGAGCCGCGCGCGGTGCTCCAGCAGGCCGGGCAGGATGTCGTCGATGTCGCCGATGGGGAAGGCGTCGTCGGCGCCGTAGCGTGCCACCGCCCCCTCGGGGCCGGCGCGACGGCCGTGCCAGGTCTCCTTGTCGGCGTCGCGCTCACGGCAGAACAGCAGGTACTCGCCCTGCTGGCGGCCGGGTATGAACACCGCCACCGCCTCCGGCTCGGGGAAGTCGGTCAGGTACAGGAAGTCGCTGTCCTGGCGGAAGGGGTACTCCACGTCGCGGTTGCGGAGGCACTCGTGGGCGGCGGGCAGGATGGCGATGGCGTCCTCGCCCATGGCGCGCATGAGCTGGCGGCGGCGGCGCTTCAGCTCGCTGGCCGGCAGCCGCCGCGGGGCGGTGATCTTGCGGATGCGGGTCATGGCGGTCAGTGGACGTGCGGGGCGGCGCGCACCGGTTGCAGCTCCTCCTGGGCCAGCAGCGTGCCCATGCGCAGGTATTCCAGCACATCGGCATAGATGGCCTCGGCATCCTCGCTCTCGCGCGCCTCGAACTCGGTGCGGGCGATGGTGCGGCAGTCCTCGATGAACGAGGCGGTGTCCTCCGGCAGGTCGCGGAAGTCGGTCAGCCCGGCCGCCGCCAGCCCGTACAGCAGGCCGCTGGCCCAGGCGCGCACCGCCTCCAGGCGCTGCTGCAGGGGCGCCTCGTCGGGCGGCAGCAGCAGGCGCAGGCCCAGCGCCGGGTCCTGCAGCTGGCCGCGGGTGACGGCGTGCATGTCGCGCAGCATCTGCTCCGCCTCGCCCACCAGCAGGTCGCCCGGCGCCACCTCGCCCAGCACCTGCCCCACCAGCACGTCGGCGCTGGCCGTGGCGTCCTTCACCAGCAGGCCACACAGCAGGCCGTGCACCTCGGCCGCCGAGTGCACCGCGCCGGCGCGCGCCAGGGCCTGGTCCAGGGCGTCGTGGGCGGGCAGTTCACAGGGCGTGGTGACAGCGTCGGCGGCCATGGCGAGTACCGGTTGGGGCGGGGATGGAAAAACGGCGGGGC
>JALVPS010000469.1 GCA_027031685.1 Gammaproteobacteria bacterium
GCAGCCGCTGGCGCAGCTTCTGGTACACGAAGCCAAAGGGCGGCTCGTTGAAGTCGCCGCAGACGATAGTCGGGTGGGGCGAGCGGCGCAGGCTATCCAGCAGCAATACAACCTGGTCACGCTTGGCCTTGGCCATGCGCACTTCGACACCGATCAGCGTACCCTGTTTGGTCTGCCGAATCCTGCGCCGTGCCTCCATAAGGGGTACCAGGGTGCCGACATGGACGCTGTAGACCCGCAGTGGCCCGTCCGACGTGTCCAGATCAGCATAGACGACGCCGTTGCCTTCGCTGGTGTACTGGGGGATATAGAGTTCGCGGGTGGCGACGATGGGATATCGACTGAGGATGGCCGGATAGCTCCGCTTCGGTTTGGGTATAAAGGCATGGAACCCGTGGCGCTGCAGATAGGCCACCAGCTCCTGCGGCACAAAAGGTTTCTCACGCCCCACATAGGTGCCGAATTCCTGCAGACAAAGAATGTCGTTGGGTGACTGCAATATCCGGTCGAGTATTTTCAAACGGGCCTTGGGGTTGGGACCATGGCGTCCAAGACCCATGACGTTGTAGCTCAACAGCCGTATGGCGCCGGGCGGATCGGCATCGCCCCCGGGCCAATGCACACCCACCAGTCCGCGCACGCTGTGCCACCAGATGAGCGCGGCGATCAGCCCCATGATCACCACAGCCCGATTGCGGCCGATGGCGGCGCCCAGGAAGCACAAGGCGGCCAGAAAGAACAGGACCGGCCCGGCGTACTCGACGAACACGAAGCCCCAATGGTCCCAGCCATCCAGCAGACGTGCGACGAGGTACAGCAGGCTGGCGGAGAGGAGCAGGGTGCAGCCCCAGTGGCGCAGAAGGGTACGTCGCAGGGAAGTCCGTTTCGGCTGTCGTCTTCTCATGATGTGGCTGGTGCAGTGCGTTGGCGCGAGGGTAACGGAAGGGCAAGCAATGGATCCCGAACGGCGTCACGCTATGCCAAATAGGGGTTGGTCCGCCGCTCGGCACTGATGGTGGTGGTCGGACCGTGGCCGGGGTAGACGATGGTGTCGTCGGGCAGGGTGAGGAGCTGCTCGCGGATGGCCCTGAGCAGGGTGTCCAGGTCGCCGCGGGGGAAGTCGGTGCGCCCGATGCTGCCCTTGAACAGCACGTCGCCGACGATGACCAGCCGCGCCGCGGCGGAATGGAAGACGACGTGCCCCGGGGTGTGGCCCGGACAGTGGCGCACGCTCAGGGTCTGCTCGCCGAAGCGCACGGTGTCGCCCTGGGCCAGCCAGCGGTCGGGGGTGAAGGGCTCGGCGGGCGGGAAGCCGAATAGGGCCGCCTGCTCGGGCAGGGCCTCCAGCCAGAAGCGGTCGGCCTCGTGGGGGCCCTCCACCGGCAGGTCGAATTCCGCCGCCAGCGCCGCGACGCCGCCCACGTGGTCCAGGTGGCCGTGGGTGACGAGGATGCGCTCGGGTTCGGCCCCCAGGTCGTCCAGGGCGGCGCGGATGCGCGGCAGGTCGCCGCCCGGATCGACGACGGCCGCCCGCCCGGTCCACTCGCACAGCAGGATGCTGCAGTTCTGCTCGAAGGGGGTGACGGGGGCGACGCGGACCTGCATGGCCCGGCGCTCAGTCGCCGTATTCTTCCTGGTAGTCGGCCATGGCGGCCAACACCACCTCCTCGGCGTGCTCGCGGCCGTAGATGTGCTCGATGCTCACCATGCTTTCCTCGCCCGGCACCAGTTTGTAGGTGCTGAAGTAGTGGCGGATGCGCTCGATGAGCACGTCGGGCAGCTCGGTGATGTCCTTGACGCCGGCCCACACGTAGTCGTTGTCCAGCACGGCGATGATCTTGTCGTCCGCCTCGCCGTGGTCGATCATCGGCAGCCCGCCCACCACGCGGGCGTTGAGCAGCACCTCGCCGCGGCTGATGGGGCGCTCGCAGATGACGCAGATGTCGAGCGGGTCGTGATCGGGCTTCTCCGCCTTGGGCTGCAGGGAGGCCACGCGGTGGCCGCAGTAGGTGCGCGGGATGAAGCCGTACAGGGCCGGCGGCTGGGAGGAGGAGCGCTGCGGCCGGTCCACGCGCAGGTAGCCGGTCACCTTGTCGGTTTCGTACTTCACCAGATCGTAGGGGGTGATCTCGATGAAGGCATGCACCACGCTGGGCGGCTTGGGGCCGATCTCCAGGCCGTGCCAGGGGTGGGGACGCCAGCGGTAGAACGGGGGCGGGAACGACATCGCACTCTCCTTGAATGTCCTGCGATCGAAAAGGCCCGCTATTGTGCGGCGCGCGGCGGGGAATATCCACCAGCCGCGCCGGGGGCATGGGTTAGAATGACCGTCCCGACCACACCCAGCCCCGCCATGCCCGAGCACCACGTCGCCGTCCTGGGCGCCAGCCCCAAGCCCGAGCGCTTCTCCCACCGTGCGGTGGTCAAGCTGCGCGAGGCCGGCTATCGCGTCACGCCCGTCCATCCGCGCGCGGCGGAGATCGCCGGCCTGCCCGCCGTGGCCGACCTGGCCGGCGTGCCACGCCCGGTGGACACCCTCACCCTCTACGTGGGCCCGCAGCGGCTGCGCGCCCTGCAGGACGACATCCTGGCCCTGCGCCCCGGGCGGGTCATCTTCAATCCCGGCACCGCCACGCCCGAGCTGCAGCGGGCGCTGGATACGGCCGGCATCCCCTGGCTGGCCCAGTGCACCCTGGTGCTGCTGGACAGCGGCCGCTTCCTGGACGGCACCTGAGCCGCACCACGATGGGTCGGCACCGTGCCCGCAGCGCACCAGGCGGGCACACGCGCCCCCGCCCAGGGCCCAGCGCCACTGTCATCCGCTTGCAAAACCACGCACGGGCACGATAATTGCTTGTTACGGGGCAATGATCTGCTGACCCAATGGAGTTGCCCCATGTCCGCCAACGACGGAACCCGACGCTTCAACCTCTTCGACCTGCGCCAGGCCAATATCCGTGTCCTGCACCTGACCTGGTTCGCCTTCTTCATGACCTTCGTGGTCTGGCTGGGCCTGGGCCCCATGATGCCCTTCATCGAGGAGTCGCTGGGCCTGACCGACCAGCAGGCCAAGGTGCTGCTCATCCTCAACGTGGCCATGACCATCCCGGCCCGCATCGTGGTGGGCATGCTGGTGGACAAGTACGGGCCGCGCATCCTGTTCAGCGCCATCCTGGTGCTGGGCGGGCTGATCTCCATCGCCTTCGCCTGGGCCGACAGCTATCAGCGGCTGGCCCTGCTGCGCTTCCTGTCCGGGTTCATTGGCGCCGGCTTCGTGGTCGGCATCCGCATGATCGGCGAGTGGTTCCCGGCCCGCCAGACCGGGCTGGCGCAGGGCATCTACGGCGGCTGGGGCAACTTCGGCTCGGCCGGCGCGGCCCTGACCCTGCCCTTCATCGCCAGCTGGGTGGGCGGCGAGGACGGCTGGCGCTGGGCCTTCACTCTGGCCGCCATCGCCGCCATCGGCTACGGCGTCTTCTACTACACCGCGGTGCGCAACACGCCGCGCGGCTCCACCTATTTCAAGCCCAAGAAGAGCGGCGCCATGGAGGTGACCAGCGGCGGCGACCTGCTGCTGTACATGCTCATGAACATCCCCCTCTACCTGGCGCTGGGCCTGCTCACCTGGAAACTCTCGCCGGCCAAGATGGGCCTCATCGGCGCCACCCTGGCCGACACCCTGTACGCGGGGCTGGCCCTGCTCTTTCTGCTGCAGTCGGCGAAGGTGTGGCACATGAACCGCCACGTGCTGCGCCAGCCGGTGCCGGAGCTGCACCGCTATAAGTTCAAGCAGGTGGCCATCCTCGACTGGGCCTATCTGGTCACCTTCGGCACCGAGCTGGCGGTGGTGTCCATGCTGGCCATGTTCTACGTGGACTGGTTCGGCGTGCCCAAGGTCACCGCCGCCCTGCTGGCCGGCATCTATCCCTTCATCAACCTGTTCGCCCGCCCCGGCGGCGGCTGGGTGAGCGACGTGCTGGGCCGCAAGCTGACCCTCATGCTGGTCTTTGCCGGCATCACCGGCGCCTTCCTGGTGCTGGGCATGGTGGATCGGGACTGGCCGGTGTGGCTGGTGGTGGCCATGACCATCGTCGGCGGCATCTTCTCCAAGGCCGGCTCCGGCGCCGTCTACGCCATGGTGCCACTCATCCAGCGCCGCATGACTGGCCAGATCGCCGGCATGGCGGGGGCCTTCGGCAACGTGGGGGCGGTGCTGTTCCTGACCATGAACTCGCTGGTGGAGTACGATCAGTTCTTCCTTTTCATCGGCGCCATCTCCGGCCTGGTGTTCCTGCTCATCGTGCTGTTCCTGGAGGAGCCGCGCGGGCAGATGGCCGAGATCCTGCCCGATGGCACGGTGCAGATGATCGACGTAAGATAGGCGCCACCCATCGGCCCGCCGCCCGGCGCGGCGGGCGCCACCCTGCCCCTCCATGGCCAGACGACTCTCCGTGACCACCGGCCAGGCCAGCCGCGCCGGGGTCAAGCCCGACAACGAGGACTTCCTCGCCTGCCACGTGCCCTCGCCCGCCACCGGCGACGACATCCAGCTCGACAGCAAGGGCATCGCGCTGGCCATCGCCGACGGCATGAGCGGCAGCGACGGCGGCAAGGAGGCCAGCCAGGTGAGCGTGAGCCAGTTCATCGCCGACTACTACGGCACGCCCGAGTCGTGGACGGTCAAGCAGGCGGCGAGCAAGATCCTCACCGCCCTCAACACCTGGCTCTACAGCCAGGGGCAGCAGAAGTACGGCACCGCGCGCGGCATGGTCACCACCTTCAGCGCGGTGGTGCTCAAGTCGCAGACCGCCCACCTCTTCCACGTGGGCGACAGCCGCATCTACCGCCTGCGCGGCCGCGACCTGGCCCAGCTCACCCGCGACCACCGCGTGTGGATCAGCGCCGACCAGCAGTACCTGAGCCGGGCCATCGGCATCGACCCGCACCTGGAGATCGACTACCAGGCCCGCTCGCTGCAGGTCGGCGACCTGTTCCTGCTCACCACCGACGGCGTGCACGACTTCCTGCCCGACCGCGAGATGGCCGGCCTGCTGCTGGCGGGCGGCGACGACCTGGACGCCGTCGCCGAACGGCTGGTGCAGCGGGCGCTGGAGAACGGCAGCACGGACAACCTGTCCGCCCTGCTGGTGCGCATCGACGCCCTGCCCGAGCCGGATCACGCGGAGTTCTACGAGCGCCTCACACAGCTCCCCTTCCCGCCCGACCTCAGGCCAGGCCACGTGATGGACGGCTTCCGCATCATCCGCGAGCTGAACGCCTCCTCCCGCTCACAGGTGTACCTGGCCGAGGACACCCTGGGCAGTGGGCGCGACGGCGAGCGCCGGCTGGTGGTCATCAAGACCCCCTCGGTCAACTACGAGGACGACCCCACCTACATCGACCTGTTCCTGCACGAGGAATGGGTGGCCAAGCGGCTGCAGTCGCCGCACCTGATCAAGGTGTGCGCCGCCGACCGCCGGCGCAGCTTCCTCTACACCGTGGTGGAGTACGTGCGCGGCCAGACCCTAAAGCAGTGGATGGCCGATCACCCGCAGCCCACCCTCAACCAGGTGCGCGGCACGGTGGACCAGATCGCCCGCGGCCTGCGCGCCATGCACCGCCTGGAGATGATCCACCAGGACCTCAAGCCCGACAACATCCTCATCGACGAGTCCAACACCCTCAAGATCATCGACTTCGGCTCCACCAAGATCGCCGGCCTGGCCGAGATCCAGTCCGTGGTGGAGCACAACCGCATCGTGGGCACCGCCAACTACACCGCCCCCGAGTACTTCAAGGGCGGCACCGGCAGCAACCGCTCCGACATCTACTCGCTGGGGGTGATCGCCTACGAGATGCTGACCGGCCGACTGCCCTACGGCGAGGTGAGCCCGGAGCGGGCGGCGAAGAAGAAGTTCGTCTACACCCCCGCCCGCCTGCACAACCCGGCCGTGCCCGACTGGGTGGACGCGGCACTACAGAAGGCTGTCCACCCCAATCCGGAGCGACGCTACGGCCTGCTGTCCGAATTCGTGGCCGACCTGCGCCACCCCAACCAGGGCCTGCTCGAGCAGATCAACCAGCAGCCGCTCATCGAGCGCAACCCGCTCGCCTTCTGGCGCACCGTGGCCGCCCTCGAGTTCCTCGTCATCGGCGGGCTGCTGGTCTACCTGCTGCGTCCCTGACGCCGGCCCCGCCCCGCCACATCACCCGGCCGGCGCGATGCGCGCCCGCACCCGCTCCAGCACCTTGCCGCGCGTCACCACGGCGCTGGCCCCGGCCGCCCTGGCCGCCTGCAGGGCCTCGGCCGCCACGTGCGGGCCAAAGGCCACGATCTCCAGCGTCGGGTGGGCGGCGCGCAGGCGCTCGATGCGTGCCAGGGCGTCGCGGGCGGTGAGGTCCACCACCACCAGATCCGGCTGGACCTCGTCGCGCGGCTTGAGGATCTCGGCCCCCGCCTGCCGCCAGGCGGACTCCAGGCGCGTGCGGGTGAGCAGGTCGTCGCTCCACAGCTGAATCTTCACGGCGGCTCCCGGTGGGTGGTGTTTGCATCGGCCGCGGGGCGCATTACCCTGTGGCCATGTTCGCGATGATTGTGCGTCACGTCGGCCGGTGTGGCCAATCCGGAGCGCCATCATGATGAAGAAGTACCTGTTCCTGCTGCTGCTCGCGGTCGGCGCCGTCGGCGTGCTGTACCTGCGTTTTTCCGGCCGCGTGCGTCCCGCCGAGATGCCCCCGCTGGGCCGCGCCCTGGTGTGGGCGGCAGCCTTCTTCCTGTCCTTCGGGCCGCTCACCATCGCCGCCTTCAAGCTGCTGCGCGAGACCTGGGGCTACGACGCCTCGCTGCTGTCCATCGCCCTGTACGGCGCGGCCGCCGCCCTGAGCGGGCTGCTCGCCTGGCGCATCGGCCGCTGGGTGGCCGAATCCTGACATGACGCCCGGTCCGACAAAGGGCAATAATCGGCATTCGTTCCCACTGGAGAGACCTCATGTCCCGTTTCATCCTTCTCACCGGCCTTCTGCTGGCCGGCGCCAGCCCCGCCCATGCCGGCCTGAACGACCTGATGCAGTCCGCCCAGGACCTGCTCAACAAACGTCCGGGCACGGCCAGCGCCGGCGCCGGCACCACCACCTCCAGCCTGAGCGAAGAGCGCATTGCCGCCGGCCTGAAGGAGGCCTTGTCCGTGGCTGCGCGGCGGGCCGTGGCCGCCCTCGGCCGCCCCGGCGGCTTCCTCCAGGATCCCAAGGTGCGCATCCCCCTGCCCGGCCCGCTCAAGACGGTGGCCGACGCGGCCCGCCGCCTCGGCCAGGGTGACCGGGTGGATGCCTTCGAACAGGCCATGAACCGCGCCGCCGAGAAGGCCGTGCCCCGCACCCTGGACATCGTGCAGCAGACCGTGCGCGCCATGACCCTGCAGGACGCGCGCGCCATCCTCGGCGGCGGTGACGACGCCGCCACCCGTTACCTGCGCGAGCACGCCGGCGATGCCCTACGCCGCGCCATTCGCCCCATCGTCGCCCAGGCCACGGATCAGGCCGGGGCCACCGCCGCCTACAAGCGCCTGCTGGGCGCCACGCAGGGGCGCCTGGGCGGCCTGGGCGATCTGCTCGGCCAGGGGATGCGCTTCGACCTGGACGACTACGTGACCGACAAGACCTTGGACGGCCTGTTCACCCGCCTCGCCGCCGAGGAACGGGCCATCCGCCGCGACCCCGTCAAGCGCAGCACGGCGCTGCTGCGGCAGGTATTCGGCCACTGAGGGGACGGCGGCGGCCCGGCCGCCTCAGTGATAGCGCACCACCACCTTGTCCTCGCCGGCGAAGCGGCGCAGGCGGTCGAGGCACTCGTCGGTGGGGCGGATCTGCCAGCGCGGGCCGAGCCTGAGGGTGGCGCGGGCGCGGCCATTGCGGTAGCGGACGACGATGGGGCAGCCGCCGTCGCGGTAGGGATCGAGCAGTTCGGCGAACTCGCGGGCGGCGCCGTTCTGCAGACGGTCGCGGCTGAGCTCCACTTCCAGGCAGCGGGCGAAGCGGGCGCGGGCGGTCTCGATGTCGTGGATCTCCTGGGCGCGCAGGCGCAAGCCGCCGCTGTAGTCGTCGTTGCCCAGGGCGCCCTTGACCACCAGGATGCGGTCCCTGGCCAGCAGCTCGCCGTACTGCTCGTACACCTCGCCGAACACGGCCACCTCCACGCGGCCGGAGCGGTCGTCCAGGGTGAGGAAGGCCATGCGCCCGCGGCGCCCGTTGCGGGTGCGCAGGGCGACCACCAGGCCGGCCACCACCACCTCCTTCTCCGCGCCGCGCCCGTTGGGGCCGGCAGCCAGGTCGGAGGCGTCCAGGTCGGCCAGGCGACCGGTGGTGAACACGGCCAGCTCGTCCAGGTAGCGCTCGATGGGGTGGCCAGTGAGGTACAGGCCGAGGGTCTCCTTCTCCTCGCGCAGGCGCTGCAGCTCCTCCCACTCGGGCACGGGTGGTTCGATGATCTCTTCCACCGCCTCCAGGGCGCCGCCGAACAGGTCCACCTGGCCGGCGGCGGCGTCGCGGTGGTGCTGGTCGGCGCGCGACAGGGCGCCCGGCAGCCAGGCCATGAGGCTGGCCCGGTTGGGGCCGAGGCCGTCCAGGGCGCCGGCGCGGATGAGGGCCTCCAGCACGCGCCGGTTGGTCTTGTGCAGGTCGGCGCGGCGACACAGGTCGTCCAGGGAGCGGAACGGGCCGCCCCGCTCGCGCTCCTCGATGAGCCCCTCGATGG